>NZ_KV789910.1:146669-178114 GCF_001807705.1 Klebsiella sp. HMSC25G12
CCCTACCACTACGGCTCGGACCGTAGGTCAGGTAAGCGAAGCGCCGCCTGACAAATAAGTTTTCACCGCTGTAGAGGATGATCCCCATGGATGCCGTTAAAAAGAAACACTGGTGGCAAAGTCCGCAACTCACATGGTCTGTGATTGGCTTACTGTGCCTGCTGGTGGGTTACCTTGTTGTTTTGATGTACGCCCAGGGGGAGTACCTGTTCGCCATCATGACGCTGATTTTAAGCTCAGTTGGCCTGTATATTTTCGCTAATCGCAAGGCTTATGCCTGGCGCTATGTCTATCCCGGCCTCGCCGGCATGGGTCTGTTCGTCCTGTTTCCGCTGATCTGTACCATTGCCATCGCCTTCACTAACTACAGCAGCACCAACCAGCTGACCTTTGAACGTGCGCAGCAGGTGCTGATGGATCGCTCTTTCCAGGCTGGCAAAGCCTATAACTTCACGCTGATCCCGGCGGGGGACGAGTGGAAACTGGCCCTGACCGACGGCGAGAGCGGTAAAAACTACCTTTCCGACGCTTTTAAATTCGGCGGTGAGCAGAAGCTGGCGTTAAAAGAAACAGATGCCCTGCCGGAAGGCGAGCGCGTAAGCCTGCGCGTCATTACCCAGAATCGCACCGCGCTGAACCAACTGACCGCGGTGCTGCCGGATGACAGCAAAGTGATCATGAGCTCGCTGCGTCAGTTCTCTGGCACTCAACCGCTGTATACGCTTAGCGAAGATGGGGTGCTGACCAACAATCAGACCCACGTTAAATACCGCCCGAACAATGACGTAGGCTTCTACCAGGCGATTAACGCCGACGGCAGCTGGGGCACTGAAAAGCTGAGCCCGGGCTACACCGTGACGATCGGCTGGGATAACTTCACCCGCGTCTTCCAGGACGAAGGTATCCAGAAACCGTTCTTCGCTATTTTCGTCTGGACCGTGGTGTTCTCGGTGCTGACGGTGATTTTGACCGTGGCCGTGGGAATGGTGCTGGCTTGTCTGGTGCAGTGGGAAGCACTGAAAGGCAAAGCAATTTACCGCGTCCTGTTGATTCTGCCGTATGCCGTACCGTCGTTTATTTCGATTCTGATTTTCAAAGGGCTGTTCAACCAGAGCTTTGGTGAAATCAATATGATGCTCAGCGCGCTGTTCGGCATTAAGCCGGCCTGGTTTAGCGACCCGACCACCGCGCGCACCATGATCATCATCGTCAATACCTGGCTGGGCTATCCGTACATGATGATCCTGTGCATGGGGTTGCTGAAGGCGATTCCGGACGATCTGTACGAAGCGTCGGCGATGGATGGCGCCGGTCCGTTCCAGAACTTCTTTAAAATTACGCTGCCGCTGCTGATCAAACCGCTGACACCGCTGATGATCGCCAGCTTCGCCTTTAACTTTAACAACTTCGTGCTGATTCAGCTGTTGACCAACGGTGGTCCGGACCGTCTCGGCACCACCACCCCGGCCGGTTATACCGACCTGCTGGTGAGCTACACCTATCGCATCGCCTTTGAAGGCGGCGGCGGTCAGGACTTCGGCCTGGCGGCGGCTATCGCAACGCTTATCTTCCTGCTGGTTGGCGCGTTAGCGATTGTGAATCTGAAAGCCACACGCATGAAGTTTGATTAAGGGAGATAACGATAATGGCTATGGTCCAACCCAAATCTCAAAAGCTGCGTCTCTTTACTACGCATCTCCTGCTACTGATTTTTATCGCGGCGATTATGTTTCCGCTGCTGATGGTTATCGCCATCTCGCTGCGCGAGGGTAACTTCGCCACCGGCAGCCTGATCCCGGATACCATCTCCTGGGAACACTGGCGTCTGGCGTTAGGCTTCAGCGTCGAACACGCCGATGGCCGCGTCACGCCGCCGCCGTTCCCGGTGCTGCTGTGGCTGTGGAACTCGATTAAGGTCGCCGGCATTACCGCGATCGGTATCGTCGCCCTCTCCACCACCTGCGCCTACGCTTTTGCCCGTATGCGCTTCCCGGGGAAAGCGACGCTGCTGAAAGGGATGCTGATTTTCCAGATGTTCCCGGCGGTGCTGTCGCTGGTGGCTCTGTATGCGTTGTTTGACCGCCTGGGCCAGTACATCCCGTTCGTCGGCCTCAACACCCACGGCGGCGTGATCTTCGCTTATATGGGCGGTATCGCGCTGCACGTCTGGACGATTAAAGGCTACTTCGAAACCATCGATGGTTCGCTGGAAGAAGCGGCGGCGCTGGATGGCGCGACCCCATGGCAGGCCTTCCGCCTCGTGCTGCTGCCGCTGTCGGTGCCGATTCTGGCGGTGGTGTTTATTCTGTCGTTCATCGCAGCCATCACCGAAGTGCCCGTCGCCTCGCTGCTGCTGCGCGATGTGAACAGCTATACCCTGGCGGTAGGTATGCAACAGTATCTCAACCCGCAGAACTATCTGTGGGGCGACTTCGCCGCTGCGGCGGTGCTCTCCGCCATCCCGATCACGGTCGTCTTCCTGCTGGCGCAGCGCTGGCTGGTTAACGGCCTGACGGCGGGTGGGGTGAAAGGTTAAGTTTTTTTTGTAACACCGGCCCCAAATTTCAGATGAGGGCCGACGGTCTAGCCGCAATACACGACCCCAACCGGGTATTGTCGCCGTCGCCCTCAGCTGAAAAAGTAAGGCCAATGCCACTGCTATCCTCAACTGGACCCTACATAAATTTTATTTGTGACTGTTGGTCAGCGGCCCTGGAGGCCGCTTTTTTTTATTCGCGTTTCAGGCGATTGGAGTTACACAGCCAGAGCGTAATCACCAGGATCAGGATCGCAGCAGAGTAAATTAGCACCGCCATCGGCGACTCATGGTCGATGATAATCAGGCGCACAATCGCGGTGATGCCGATATAGACGAAATAGCGCAGCGGGAAGTGGAACCCCGACTGAAAATACTTGACGATCAGCGCGATAAACTCGAAGTAGAGGAAGTAGACCACCAGACCTTCCACCAGCCGGTACTTACTGGTCGGCTCCGGGGTAAAGAGGACATCGGCCAGATGCAGCGTCTCTTTCCCGAGGAAGACGATCAAAATAATCCCCAGGCACAGCAGCCCAAGATTCAAAACCGTTTGCATCGCGGTGGCGATAAAATTCACCAGCGGACGATAAACCGACGACATAAATACCCCTCATCATTATGCTTCTTTGAGACCTGTATAACGCAAAAATGTGATCCAGATCGACATTATTCGCTAACTTTTTGCCACCACCGGCGAAGATGTAACAATCACAGCCCAGACGGACGGGTTAAAAAGGAAACAACCATGCTGAAGATTCGTACCGCACGCGCAGAGGATGCGGCTTTACTCAATGAAATGGGCAATGCCAGCTATCGCCATCACTTTGCTCACCTCTGGCATAACGCCGACGAGCTGGCGTGCTACCTGCAACAAGAGTATTCCCTGGCCTCGCTGCAACGCAGCCTGACCGATTCCCAGTGCTGTTGGTTGATTGCTGAAGCCCCCCACCCTGTCGGCTTTGCGAAATACGCCTGTCGTCAGGCGATAAGTCCTGAAGGTCCGTCCGGTACGCTGTTGCATAAGCTCTATCTGCTGCCTGACACAACGGGCCGACGCTACGGCGAGCAGATATTTCGCGCCGTCGAGGCGAGAGCAAAAGCGGCCGGTGAACGCTGGCTGTGGCTGGAAGTGCTCGCCGATAACCCCGCTGCGCGCCGCTTTTACGAACGTCAGGGGATGCAGCACGTGAAAGATGTCGCATTTCATTCCGCCAGCCAGCAAAGCACCTTACATATTCTGGCCAAACCGATCTGAGAGGCACTATGCATACCCTTCGGGAAACGGCGATCCGCAACGTCACCAGCGGTGAGAACGTGGTGATCTACCAGCCCGCCAACCTGTACGACTGTGTCCTTGGCGATAACGTCTTCGTCGGGCCGTTCGTTGAGATCCAGGGCAATACCCGCATTGGCGCGAACAGTAAAATTCAGTCCCATACTTTTATCTGCGAGTACGTCACCATTGGCCAGCGCTGCTTTATCGGTCACGGCGTGATGTTTGCCAACGACCTGTTTCGCGACGGCAAACCGAATGCCGACCGCGCCAGCTGGGGGCGAATTGAGATTGGCGATGACGTGTCGATCGGCAGCGGCGCCACGATTCTGGCCGTCAGCATCTGCGATGGGGTGGTGATAGGCGCGGGCAGCGTGGTGACGAAGTCCATTACCGAGAAAGGGGTGTGGGCGGGGAATCCGGCGAGGCTGCTGCGGCGGCTGTAAAAAAAATGCCGACCTAAGGGTCGGCATTGCGTCTTAGCTGCGCAAGATTATGCGCGCCAGGCTTTATAACGGTTAATCAGGCCGTTAGTCGAGCTGTCGTGGCTGCTAACTTCGCTGCCGTCTTTCAGCTCCGGCAGGATGCGGTTAGCCAGCTGTTTGCCCAGTTCAACGCCCCACTGGTCGAAGGTGAAGATGTTGAGGATCGCGCCCTGGGTGAAGATTTTGTGCTCGTACAGGGCAATCAGCGCCCCCAGGCTGAACGGGGTGATTTCACGCAGCAGGATGGAGTTCGTCGGACGGTTGCCTTCAAACACTTTGAACGGCACCACGTGCTCCAGGGTCGCCGGATCTTTACCCTGATCGCGATATTCCTGCTCGACCACTTCACGGGATTTACCGAAAGCCAGGGCCTCGGTCTGAGCGAAGAAGTTGGACAGCAGCTTCGGATGATGGTCGGACAGCGGGTTGTGGGTGATAGCTGGGGCGATGAAATCGCACGGTACCATTTTGGTGCCCTGGTGGATCAGCTGGTAGAACGCGTGCTGACCGTTGGTGCCCGGCTCACCCCAGATGATCGGGCCAGTCTGGTAGTCTACCGCGTGGCCGTTACGGTCAACATACTTACCGTTGGACTCCATGTTGCCCTGCTGGAAGTAGGCGGCAAAACGGTGCATGTACTGGTCGTACGGCAGAATCGCTTCGGTTTCTGCTCCGAAGAAGTTGTTGTACCAGATACCGATCAGCGCCAGCAGCACCGGCAGGTTTTTCTCCGCCGGGGTGGTGGAGAAGTGTTTATCCATCGCATGCGCGCCGGACAGCAGCTCAACGAAGTTGTCGAAGCCCACGGAGAGAATGATGGACAGGCCAATCGCCGACCACAGGGAGTAGCGGCCGCCAACCCAGTCCCAGAATTCGAACATGTTGGCGGTGTCGATGCCGAACTCGCCAACTGCTTTCGCGTTGGTAGAGAGCGCGGCGAAGTGTTTAGCCACGTGCTTGTCGTCGCCCGCGGTCGCCAGGAACCAGTCGCGCGCGCTGTGGGCGTTGGTCATGGTCTCCTGGGTGGTGAAGGTCTTGGACGCCACCAGGAACAGGGTCGTTTCCGGATCCACGTTCTTCAGCACTTCAGCGATGTGGGTGCCATCGACGTTGGAGACAAAGTGCATGTTGAGGTGGTTTTTGTACGGACGCAGCGCTTCGGTGACCATGAACGGACCGAGGTCGGAACCGCCGATACCAATGTTAACCACGTCGGTGATCGGTTTGCCGGTATAGCCTTTCCAGCTACCGGAGATAATCGCTTCTGAGAAGGTTTTCATCTTCTCCAGCACAGCGTTCACTTCCGGCATCACATCTTTGCCATCAACCACAATCGGCGTATTGCTGCGGTTGCGCAGCGCGACGTGCAGTACCGCACGGTCTTCGGTACGGTTGATCTTTTCGCCGGAGAACATCGATTTAATGGCGCCTGCCAGATCGGTCTCTTTCGCCAGATCCTGCAGTTTAGCCAGCGTCTCTTCGGTGATGCGGTTTTTGGAGAAGTCCACCAGCATCAGATCGTCGAACGTCGCGGAAAACTTAGAAAAACGGTCGCTATCTTTGGCGAACAGCTCGCTGATAGTGACATCTTTCATTTCGTCGAAGTGTTTCTGTAATGCCTGCCAGGCAGAGGTCTGCGTTGGGTTGATGTTTTTCATTAGCAATACTCTTCTGATTTGAGATTGTGACTTCGGTCGATTGTAGCGCCGGTGACGGAAAATTGTGATGATTTTTGTGACTTGTCCCTGACGCCGGTCAGGAATCGGGTCAAAACGGAGTAAAAAGCCCCATTAGTATAGCTATCATAAGGCTTTTTTCTGTTAGCCGCAGGGGCATGAAAAATCCGCATAACCGCAGCGTTGACATAGCTGGTGTTAAGCCTTTATATATCCGCAGTGCTTACGTATTGGTAGGTATCTATTGCTCGCGCATTTCACGCTACAGCGAAAGGGTATTCGCGGGGGATATAATGTCCCTGTTCCCCCGGCCAGGTGAAAGACGTCGGTAATTGCCAGAAGAGGTGCGTTGCCCAGGTAACCGTATTGGAGGAACCAGTCCGGGGAAAATACGTGAGGGGGAGCAACGCCGAGGTGAAAGAGCGTCTGGTCACGCTCCTCACCGGCCACAGGGGCTGAATCCCCTGGGTTGTCACCAGAAACGTTCGCAGTCGGGCGTTTCATACCCGAACACCTCAGCGCCCAGAGCGGTGAGTCGGGTCTACAAGGTGGAGCACTTCTGGGTGACATCGTAGTTGTTTATCACTCTGCGCCACCCTGTTTATCGCTCTTCCCTTGTGCCATGGCTGAATAATTTGGCCTGGCTTATTAAGACATTTTGTTGCGATCCGGCGGCGTCCAGTCCCTGCCACGATCGGTGTTCAGGAATCGTTTTAATAAGTCAGGCCCCCTGACACGAGGTTGTTATGACAGATCTAGTCGTCGCCAAATTTGGCGGCACCAGCGTTGCCGATTTTGACGCTATGAACCGCAGCATCGATGTGGCGCTGCTCGATGCCAATACCCGTATTGTTGTGCTCTCCGCCTCCGCCGGCGTGACCAACATTCTGGTGGCCTTAGCGGGAGGGCTGGAACCCACCGAACGTTTTTCCCAGCTGGATGCTCTGCGCCAGATCCAGTTCAATATTCTGGAGCGTTTGCGCTATCCCAACGTGATCCGCGAAGAGATTGAGCGCCTGCTGGAAAATATCACGACGCTGGCGGAAGCCGCCGCGCTCGCCTCCTCGACCGCCCTGACCGACGAACTGGTCAGCCATGGCGAACTGATGTCCACCCTGCTGTTTGTAGAAATTCTGCGTGAACGCGGTATTCAGGCGCAGTGGTTTGACGCCCGTAAAGTGCTGCGCACTAACGATCGCTTTGGCCGCGCCGAACCGGACATCGCCGCCGTCGCCGAACTGACCCAGCAGCAGCTGGCGCCGCGCCTGGCGGAAGGCCTGGTGGTGACGCAGGGCTTTATCGGCAGCGAAGCGAAAGGCCGCACCACCACCCTCGGCCGCGGCGGTAGCGATTATACCGCCGCTCTGCTCGGCGAAGCGCTGAATGCCACCCGCGTCGATATCTGGACCGATGTGCCCGGGATCTATACGACCGATCCGCGCGTGGCGCCAGCGGCGAAACGCATCGACGTCATCGCCTTTGAAGAGGCAGCGGAAATGGCCACCTTTGGCGCCAAAGTGCTGCACCCGGCGACCCTGCTGCCCGCTGTGCGCAGCGATATCCCGGTGTTTGTCGGCTCCAGTAAAGAGCCTAAAGCGGGCGGTACGCTGGTGTGTAAAACCACCGAGAACCCGCCGCTGTTCCGCGCGCTGGCGCTGCGTCGCCGCCAGACGCTGCTGACGCTGCACAGCCTGAATATGCTGCACTCCCGCGGCTTCCTCGCCGAGGTATTCGGCATTCTGGCGCGCCATAACATCTCCGTCGATTTGATCACCACCTCCGAAGTGAGCGTGGCCCTGACCATGGATACCACCGGCTCAACCTCTGCAGGCGATACCCTGCTGACCCAGGCGCTGCTGACTGAACTCTCCTCGCTGTGCCGCGTGGAAGTGGAGGAAGACCTGGCGCTGGTGGCCCTGATTGGCAATGAGCTGTCGAAAGCCTGCGGCGTCGGCAAAGAGGTCTTTGGCGTCCTCGAGCCGTTTAATATCCGCATGATCTGCTATGGCGCCTCCAGCCATAACCTCTGCTTCCTGGTGCCTGGCGCCGATGCGGAGAAGGTGGTGCAGAAGCTGCATCACAATTTGTTTGAATAAAATTTCTTAGCACGATAAACAATACCTATAGCCGGGCTCGAACCCGGCTTTTTTATAACAACATCAACACAACCAGCGGACCTGCTCGCCGTCCCATCGGGATGGCGCGGCCCGGTTCGCGTATCGCAAGGAACACAACATGCTCGCAACTCTGACGCGGCTGTTCCCGTTATGGGCACTGCTGCTCTCCGTTCTGGCCTATTACACTCCCACCACCTTCACCCCAATTGGCCCATGGGTCACCACCCTGCTGATGCTGATCATGTTCGGTATGGGTGTGCATCTGAAGCTGGAGGATTTCAAACGCGTCCTGTCGCGCCCGGCGCCGGTCGCTGCAGGGATCTTTCTCCATTATCTGGTGATGCCGCTCGCCGCCTGGCTGCTGGCGCTGCTGTTTCATATGCCGCCGGAGCTTTCCGCCGGGATGGTGCTGGTCGGCAGCGTCGCCAGCGGGACCGCCTCCAACGTGATGATCTTTCTTGCCAAAGGGGATGTGGCGCTGTCGGTGACCATCTCCTCGGTCTCCACCCTCGTCGGCGTCGTGGCGACACCGCTGCTCACCCGTCTGTACGTCGACGCGCATATTCAGGTCGACGTCATGGGCATGTTGCTCAGCATTCTGCAGATTGTGGTCATCCCCATCGCGCTGGGACTGATTGTCCATCATCTGCTGCCGAAGGTGGTGAAAGCGGTAGAGCCGTTCCTGCCCGCTTTCTCGATGGTATGCATACTGGCGATCATCAGCGCGGTGGTGGCGGGTTCCGCCGCCCATATCGCCTCCGTCGGCCTGGTGGTGATTATCGCGGTGATCCTGCATAACACCATTGGCCTGCTTGGCGGCTACTGGGGCGGACGTCTGTTTGGTTTTGATGAATCCACCTGCCGTACGCTGGCGATCGAGGTGGGGATGCAGAACTCTGGCCTGGCGGCCGCGCTGGGTAAAATTTACTTCGGCCCGCTGGCGGCGCTGCCAGGCGCGCTGTTCTCCGTCTGGCATAACCTGTCCGGTTCGCTGCTGGCCGGGTACTGGTCAGGAAAGCCTATCACCAAAAAAGCCGACAAGCGCTGAGCGTGATACGTCCGGGCGCAGGCCCGGGCGTGTGCGTTATCCAATCTGCAAACGTACTGGTTTACCTAACTTCATTAACATCATGACTAACGCATCCAGGGTAAACTTACTGGTTTTCTGATTGACCACATCTGAAATACGCGGGCGCGAAATGCTCAACTTCGCGGCAGCATCGGCCTGCTTCAATTGATGTTCATCTATCCACTCAGCGATTTCCTGCATTAACTGTCGTTTAAGCGCCATCAACTGCTCAACTTCTTTTTCCGCTTGTCCCCGAAGCTGCTCTGCGTCAGCATCATCAAAGCCCAGTTCACTGAATATATTGCTCTCTTCAGAGGTCACATGACGAATACCATCCACCCTCTTACGATTCATTTATGACTCCTGTGTTCCTGCTGTATAACCTGCAAACGGTTTCTGACAATCTGTTTTTCGTGTTCGGCGGTACGTCGCGTCTTTTTGTTAAAACAGTGCAGGACATATATCGCCTCTGCAAAACGGGCCAGATAAATTACCCGATATGCACCGGAAAAGTGGCGCAGGCGGATTTCCTCAACGCCCCGCCCCAGTTGAGGCATCGCTTTCCAGTCCGCAGCCTCTAAACCCGACTGTAAACGATAAAGCTGGAATCCGGCATCTCTGCGGACGTCCTCAGGAAACTGGCGCAGATCGTCAAAGGAAGAGCCCATCCAGACGATACGCCTTAATTTCTGTTGCTGATTGAGCATACCACATCCTTGTATAAAATTTTATACATCTCCCGCCCAAAATTTGTCGTCGTTGGCCAGTAGGCGTGCCGTTACCCTAAGCCAGACCTGCGCACTGGTCACGAACGAGGGAAATATTCTGCGAGGCGCTTTCCGGATGCGTTCTATTTTGCGCTGATTGCCGTACACTGGGTGCTCTGGTCTGACTGAGGGCACCACCATGGCACTCCCCCGTATTACACAAAAAGAGATGACCGAGCGCGAACAGCGCGAATTGAAAACGCTGCTTGACCGCGCGCGTATTGCGCATGGCCGCCCGCTGAGCAATGCGGAAACGAACAGCGTGAAAAAGGAATATATCGATAAGCTGATGGCGCAGCGTGAAGCGGAAGCGAAGAAAGCCCGCCAGGTGAAAAAACAGCAGGCTTATAAAACGGATAAGGAAGCGACCTTTTCCTGGTCGGCGAATACGCCGACCCGCGGCAGGCGTTAACGCCCTTTCTTTTTACGTCCCGGCTGGGTGAAACGTTTCCCGTTAGCAGCCGGGCGGCCCTTATCGTTGCTATTTTCCATCTTCACCACCGGGCGCTTGATGCCGGGAGTCGCCGCTTTGGCCTTCGGCCTGGCTTTCGGCTTCGCTTCGGAAGAGGAGTTTTCAATCAGCTTGAACAGGTCGATCAACTCGTCATCGGTTAGATCACGCCATTCCCCCAAGGGGATCCCCGTCAGGCTCACGTTCATAATCCGCGTACGCTCAAGCTTCGTCACTTCATAGCCAAAGTGCTCGCACATACGACGGATCTGGCGATTCAGCCCCTGCACCAGAGTGATGCGGAAAACGAACGGCGCCTCTTTCTTCACTTTACATTTTTTCGTCACCGTCCCGAGAATCGGCACCCCCGCGCCCATCCCGCGAATGAACTCATCGGTCACTGGCTTATCGACCGTCACCAGATACTCTTTTTCATGGTCGTTGCCGGCACGCAGGATCTTGTTCACCAGATCACCGTGGTTGGTGAGGAAGATTAGCCCCTGAGAATCTTTATCCAGACGGCCAATAGGGAAGATACGCTTGCTGTGGTTGACGAAGTCGACAATATTGTCGCGTTCGCCATCTTCGGTGGTGCTCACAATACCGACCGGCTTATTCAGCGCAATCAGCACCAGATCATCCGCTTCACGCGGCTCAATCAACCGTCCGTTCACTTTGACCAGGTCACCAGGCTTCACCTGATCGCCAATGGTGGCGCGCTTGCCATTAATAAAGACGTTGCCTTGTTCAATAAAGCGGTCCGCTTCGCGACGCGAGCAGATGCCGCTTTCGCTGATGTATTTATTTAATCGGGTTGATGAGTCGGGCAGCATAGATTCTCCTGTAAAAGCGAAATATACCCTACCTTGTGGGCGAGAAAAAAGATGTGCCTTTGCGCCCTCCGGCGCAAGGTGTGATCGACTACGCCTTTTTTCACAAAAGTGTCCCGCTCAACGCCTGGCAACTTTGCATGATGAAATATCACAGAATCAGCGATTTAGCGTGCAATGCACAAAGGTGCCAACAACCCGCTATTGATAACGCAAATGTGCAAGATTATTCGCCAGATTAGGGTGATGAAATAAAAGAAAATCGCTTTAAACGGTGGCTCTAATAGGGTTATATCAGATCAACAGCACAAACCCGCGATTTGCACAAATGTGCAGGAGCCTGCAGATGACCATGGAAAACAGCGATGATATCCGGTTGATTGTCAAAATCGCCCAGCTCTATTACGAGCAGGATATGACTCAGGCGCAAATTGCTCGCGAGCTGGGGATCTATCGCACCACCATCAGTCGCCTGCTGAAGCGCGGCCGCGAGCAGGGCATTGTTACCATCGCCATCAACTATGACTACAATGAAAACCTGTGGCTCGAGCAACAGCTCAAGCAAAAATTTGGCCTGAAAGAGGCGGTGGTTGCCAGCAGCGATGGGCTGCTGGAAGAAGAACAGCTGAGTGCGATGGGCCAGCATGGCGCCCTGCTTGTCGATCGGTTGCTGGAGCCAGGCGATATCATCGGTTTTTCATGGGGCCGCGCCGTGCGTTCGCTGGTGGAGAACCTGCCGCAGGCCAGCCAGTCACGCCAGGTGATCTGCGTCCCCATCATCGGCGGGCCTTCCGGTAAACTGGAGAGCCGCTACCATGTGAACACCTTAACCTACGGCGCGGCAGCCAGACTGAAAGCGGAATCCCACCTTGCCGATTTTCCAGCCCTGCTGGATAACCCGCTGATCCGCAACGGCATCATGCAGTCCCAGCACTTTAAAACCATCTCATCCTACTGGGACAGCCTGGATGTGGCGCTGGTGGGTATTGGTTCACCGGCCATTCGCGACGGCGCAAACTGGCACGCCTTCTACGGCAGCGAAGAGAGCGACGATCTCAACGCCCGCCACGTCGCCGGGGATATCTGTTCGCGTTTCTACGATATTAACGGCGGGTTAGTCGATACCAATATGAGCGAAAAAACCCTGTCGATCGAAATGGCGAAGCTGCGCCAGGCTCGCTATTCCATCGGCATCGCCATGGGGGAAGAGAAATACTCTGGCATTCTTGGCGCATTGCACGGACGCTATATTAATTGTCTGGTGACAAACAGAGAAACGGCTGAGTTATTACTGAAATAACACACAGGATATGATTTCACGCAGCACCCGCTGCGGGGGATCCCTTTATCTAAAGAAATGGGAGTGAATAATGAATACCTGGTTAAATTTAAAAGATAACGTCATTATCGTGACCGGCGGCGCCTCGGGAATTGGGCTGGCCATTGTCGATGAATTATTATCACAAGGTGCTCATGTCCAGATGATTGATATTCATGGCGGCGATCGTCATCACAATGGCGATAATTATCACTTCTGGCCGACGGATATTTCCAGCGCGACAGAGGTGCAACAGACTATCGATGCCATTATTCAGCGCTGGTCGCGTATTGATGGTTTGGTCAATAACGCTGGCGTGAATTTCCCGCGTTTATTAGTCGACGAAAAAGCACCGGCCGGCCGCTATGAATTAAACGAAGCCGCTTTTGAAAAAATGGTCAATATCAACCAGAAAGGGGTGTTTTTCATGTCGCAGGCGGTGGCGCGTCAAATGGTCAAACAGCGCGCCGGTGTGATTGTCAATGTCTCTTCGGAGAGCGGCCTGGAAGGCTCTGAAGGTCAAAGCTGCTACGCCGCGACCAAGGCCGCGCTCAACAGCTTTACCCGCTCCTGGTCCAAAGAATTGGGTAAATATGGGATCCGCGTGGTCGGCGTTGCGCCGGGGATCCTCGAAAAAACCGGTCTGCGGACACCGGAATATGAAGAGGCGCTGGCCTGGACGCGCAATATCACCGTCGAGCAACTTCGCGAGGGATATACCAAAAACGCCATTCCCATCGGGCGGGCAGGAAAGCTCTCGGAAGTGGCTGATTTTGTTTGCTATCTCTTGTCAGCGCGCGCCAGCTACATCACCGGAGTCACCACTAACATTGCCGGCGGAAAAACGCGCGGTTAAGGAGGCAGTATGGTTCACGCTATCTTCTGCGCCCACGGCCAGCTGGCCGGGGCCATGCTTGATTCGGTATGCATGGTCTACGGCGAGGTTAACGTCAGCGCCGTCGCGTTTGTCCCCGGCGAAAACGCGGCGGATATCGCCATTAACCTGGAAAAGTTAGTAAGCGCCCACACCGATGAGGAGTGGGTAATCGCGGTAGATTTGCAGTGCGGAAGCCCATGGAATGCCGCAGCTGGGCTGGCAATGCGTCACCCGCAGATCCGGGTGATTAGCGGCCTGTCGCTGCCGCTGGCGCTTGAGCTGGTGGATAACCAGCATACCCTGAGCGCCGATGACTTATGCCAGCATCTGCAGGCCATCGCCAGTCAGTGCTGTGTGGTCTGGCAGCAGCCAGAAACCGTTGAGGAGGAGTTCTGATGCAAATTACCCTCGCCCGTATTGATGACCGACTGATTCATGGCCAGGTCACCACCGTGTGGTCAAAAGTCGCCAACGCCCAGCGGATAATTATCTGCAATGACGATGTATTTAACGATGAGGTTCGCCGGACCCTGTTGCGCCAGGCGGCTCCGCCAGGCATGAAGGTAAACGTTGTCAGTCTGGAAAAAGCGGTTGCGGTCTATCATAACCCGCAATATCAGGACGAGACCGTCTTTTATTTATTTACCAATCCACACGATGTTTTAACGATGGTGCGCCAGGGCGTGCAGATCGCCACGTTAAATATTGGTGGCATGGCCTGGCGACCCGGTAAAAAACAGCTAACCAAAGCCGTTTCTTTGGATCCGCAGGATATTCAGGCATTCCGTGAACTCGATAAACTGGGCGTAAAACTCGATTTACGCGTGGTCGCATCAGATCCGTCAGTCAATATTCTCGACAAAATTAACGAAACAGCTTTCTGCGAATAAAAAATAGCGCCTGTTGTGATATGCCGTAGCAGGCAGGATGACTCACACCTTAAAGGTCATAAATTATGGAAATTAGTACCCTACAGATAATAGCCATATTTATTTTTTCCTGTATTGCCGGAATGGGCAGCGTGCTGGATGAATTTCAGACCCATCGGCCCCTTATCGCCTGTACCGTGATTGGCCTCATCCTGGGTGATTTAAAAACCGGGGTTATGCTCGGCGGTACGCTGGAGCTGATCGCCCTCGGCTGGATGAACGTGGGGGCAGCACAGTCACCAGATTCGGCGCTGGCCAGCATTATCTCCGCCATTCTGGTGATTGTGGGCCACCAGAGCATTGCCACCGGCATTGCCATTGCTCTGCCGGTGGCCGCCGCCGGGCAGGTGCTGACCGTTTTCGCCCGAACCATTACCGTGGTGTTCCAGCACGCCGCGGACAAAGCGGCCGAGGAGGCGCGCTTTCGCACCATCGACCTGCTGCATGTCTCCGCGCTGGGGGTGCAGGCACTGCGCGTGGCAATCCCGGCGCTGGTGGTCTCGCTGTTCGTTAGCGCGGATATGGTCAGCAGTATGCTCAGCGCGATCCCGGAATTCGTCACCCGCGGCCTGCAGATTGCCGGTGGTTTCATTGTCGTCGTGGGCTACGCGATGGTGCTGCGAATGATGGGCGTGAAGTACCTGATGCCCTTCTTTTTCCTCGGTTTTCTCGCCGGGGGTTATCTCGACTTCAGCCTGCTGGCCTTCGGCGGCGTGGGCGTCATCATCGCGCTGATCTACATCCAGCTCAATCCGCAGTGGCGTAAGGCTGAACCCGCCGCCTCCACCGCCCCCTCTGCACCCGCCCTTGACCAGCTTGACGACTAACGGAGCCGAAAATGGAACAGAAAAAAATCACGCAAGGCGACCTGGTGAGCATGTTTCTTCGCTCCAACCTCCAGCAGGCCTCCTTTAACTTCGAACGTATTCATGGCCTGGGATTTTGCTACGACATGATCCCGGCGATCAAACGCCTGTATCCGCTCAAAGCCGATCAGGTCGCGGCGCTGAAGCGTCATCTGGTGTTCTTTAATACCACGCCGGCGGTGTGTGGCCCGGTGATCGGCGTCACCGCCGCCATGGAGGAGGCCCGGGCTAACGGCGCGGCCATTGACGATGGCGCTATCAACGGCATCAAAGTGGGTCTGATGGGCCCGCTGGCCGGCGTCGGCGACCCGCTGGTCTGGGGCACGCTGCGGCCAATTACCGCGGCCCTTGGCGCCTCGCTGGCCCTCTCCGGCAACATTCTGGGACCTTTGTTATTTTTCTTTATTTTCAATGCGGTGCGGCTGGCAATGAAGTGGTACGGCCTGCAACTGGGCTTCCGTAAAGGGGTCAATATCGTCAGCGATATGGGCGGTAACCTGCTGCAGAAGCTGACCGAAGGCGCCTCCATTCTCGGCCTGTTTGTCATGGGGGTGCTGGTGACCAAATGGACCACCATCAATGTGCCGCTGGTGGTGTCCCAAACGCCCGGTGCAGACGGCGCCACCGTCACGATGACCGTCCAGAACATCCTCGATCAGCTCTGCCCCGGCCTGCTGGCGCTGGGCCTGACGCTACTGATGGTGCGTCTGCTGAACAAGAAAGTGAATCCGGTCTGGCTGATTTTCGCCCTTTTCGGCTTAGGCATTATCGGCAACGCCCTCGGCTTTCTGTCCTGATTATTCCGCCCCGGCGATGCCGGGGTGACGTCAACAACATAGCCCCGAAAGATGAAGGGGATGAGGTGGTTTATGCAAACAACAACGGCCCTGCGCCTGTATGGCAAACGAGACCTGCGCCTGGAAACCTTTACCCTCCCGGCGATGCAGGACGATGAGATCCTCGCCCGGGTGGTCACGGACAGCCTGTGTCTTTCCTCATGGAAAGAGGCCAATCAGGGTGCCGATCATAAAAAGGTGCCAGATGATGTGGCCACCAGGCCCATTATTATCGGTCATGAATTCTGCGGCGAAATCCTTGCCGTCGGTAAAAAGTGGCAGCATAAGTTTCAGCCAGGGCAGCGCTACGTGATCCAGGCCAACCTGCAGTTGCCCGACCGACCCGACTGCCCCGGCTACTCATTCCCATGGATCGGTGGCGAAGCCACCCATGTGGTGATCCCCAATGAGGTGATGGCGCAGGATTGCCTGCTCACCTGGGAGGGGGATACCTGGTTTGAAGGATCGCTGGTGGAGCCGCTCTCCTGCGTCATTGGCGCTTTCAACGCCAATTATCATCTGCAGGAGGGGAGTTACAACCACGTGATGGGGATCCGTCCTCAGGGACGCACTCTGATCCTGGGCGGGACGGGGCCGATGGGGCTGCTGGCTATCGACTATGCGCTGCACGGCCCCATCAATCCTTCACTACTGGTAGTGACCGATACCAATAAGCCGAAGCTCAGCTACGCCCGCCGTCATTACCCCTCTGAGCCGCAGACGCTGATCCACTACCTCGACGGCCATGAGGCCAGTCGCGATACGCTGCTGGCGCTCAGCGGCGGCCATGGCTTCGACGATATCTTCGTGTTTGTGCCAAACGAACAGCTGATCACCCTGGCCTCCTCGTTGCTGGCTCCGGACGGCTGCCTGAATTTCTTTGCTGGCCCCCAGGATAAGCAATTCAGCGCCCCGATCAACTTCTACGACGTGCACTACGCCTTTACCCACTACGTCGGCACCTCCGGCGGTAATACTGACGATATGCGCGCCGCGGTGGCGCTAATGCAGGCGAAAAAGGTCCAGACGGCGAAAGTGGTCACCCATATTCTCGGCCTGAACGCCGCGGGCGAAACCACCCTCGATCTGCCTGCCGTCGGCGGGGGAAAAAAGCTGGTGTATACTGGAAAAGCCTTCCCGCTCACGCCGCTGGGCGAGATCGCCGATCCCGAACTGGCAGCGATTGTGGCGCGTCACCATGGGATCTGGTCCCAGGAGGCTGAAGCGTATCTGCTGGCCCACGCGGAGGATATTACGCATGATTAACCGCGATACGCTGCTGTGCATCTCCCTGGCGGGTCGCCCCGGCAACTTCGGCACCCGCTTTCATAACTATCTGTATGACAAGCTGGGATTGAACTACCTCTACAAAGCCTTTACGACTAAGGATATTGAGGCGGCGGTAAAAGGGGTTCGCGCATTGGGTATCCGCGGCTGTGCGGTCTCCATGCCGTTTAAAGAGAGCTGCATACCGTTTCTTGACGCGATCGATCCGTCAGCAAAAGTCATCGACTCCGTCAACACCATCGTCAATGACGACGGGAAGTTAACCGGGCTAAACACCGATTACATCGCGGTCAAAAGCCTGATCGCCAGCCATCGGCTCGATACCAACGCCAGAGTGATGATTCAGGGTAGCGGCGGCATGGGGAAAGCCGTCATTGCCGCCTTCCGTGATGCCGGTTTCCGCGACGTGATCATTGCGGCCCGCAATCGCCAGCGCGGCCTGGCGCTGGCAAAACAGTATGGCTTTCAGTGGCAGCCCCTGCCCGAAGGGATCGCAGCCGAGATTCTGGTCAATGTCACACCGCTGGGCATGGCAGGGGGAGCGGAAAGTAACACGCTGGCGTTCAGCAAGGCCATGGTGGCCCAGGCCAGCGTCGTGTTTGACGTGGTCGCGTTGCCGGCGGAAACTCCGCTGATCCGCCTGGCGCAACAACGGGGTAAGCAAACCATCAGCGGTGCGGAAGTCATTGCCCTGCAAGCTGTCGAGCAGTTCGCCCTTTATACCGGCGTACGACCGGATAACGCGCTGGTGGCAGAAGCCTCGGCGTTTGCCAGAAGCTAGGATGTCCCTCCCGGGAAGGCGTCAGCCACGTCCCGGGAGGGCTACCTCGCCAGAAAAGAAGCGACATAGACGGAAAAATAATCCGTCTCAGTAGTCATCCCGTTCGTCGTCTTCATCCGGCTGCTCCATCACGCTGTAAGCCACTGAGCAGAACAGGCTGTTCAGACGCTTCATATCCCCCAGCAGCGCCAGGTGCAACGTACTGGTTTCGATACTCTGCACGTTCTGCTGATGCAGACGGTCAACGTGCGCATGCGAGTAACGGCGGTTAAGAATGCGGAACCGGTGTTTGCTGCGCCGCAGACGGCGGGCGCTGGGTACATCGCTGGAGAAGAAGACCGACATCGCCAGCTGCAGATTGCTGAGCAACAGATCGTACAGCGCATCCAGCTCCTTTAACCCTTCCACCGAGAAGGCGCGCCGCGCCGCCAGCGATTTATCGGCGATCTCGCTGCCCATCCGCTCGACGATATCGGACGCCTGCTCGAGGTTTAGCGACATCTCAATGATTTCCGCCCAGCGCCGGGACTCCTCCTCCGCCAGCTCATCCTTTGGCATTCGCGCCAGATAGAGCTTAATGGCGGTGTAGAGCACGTTGATATCGTCCGCCATACGACGTAGCTCTTTCTCCTGACGCGGTTCGCCATGCATCACTTTATGCAGGCTCCCCAGCATCTGCTCCATCGCATCTCCAATGCGCAGCGTCTCGCGCGCGGCATTGGCCAGCGCCAGCGCTGGCGTATCCAGCGCCGACGGGTCAAGATGCTTGGGTTTCAGCTGGTTATCCAGCTCGGGCTCATCGCGGATCATACGCTGGCACAGCTTCGCCATCGGTCCGGCAAAGGGCACCATCGCGATGCAGCGCAGCAGGTTATAAAAGACGTGGAAGTAGATAACCAGCTCAGACTCCGCCAACGGCAGCTTGTGCATCGCCGCGGCCAGCGGATGGACAAATGGCAGAATAATCAGGCTCCCCACCAGCTTAAACAGCAGGCTACCCAGCGCCACGCGGCGCGCCGCCGCGTTTGCCGCGCTGTTGTTGAGCATCGCCAACAGCCCGGAGCCCAGGTTGGCGCCAATTACCAGGCACAGCGCCACCGGGAAGGAGATTGCTCCCGCCGCGGTCAGCGTCGCCGTCAGCAGCACCGCCGCCAGGCTGGAGTAGCTGATGATCGCGAATACGGCGCCAATTAAGGCATCCAGCATGATATCGCCGGTCAGCGAGGCGAAAATCACCTGCACGCCGTTGGCCTGGGTGATGGGGTTCACGGCCTGCACAATCAGCTCCAGGGCCAGCAGGATCAGCCCCAGACCAATCCCCACTCGCCCCAGCTGCCCGGCGCGGGTTTGCTTGCGGCCAAGGAAGAAGATCACCCCGATAAAAATGAGTAGCGGCGATAGCCACGACAGGTCGAAGGTCAGCACCCTCGCCATCAGCGCCGTCCCGACGTCGGCCCCCAGCACCATTACCAGCGCTGGCGTCAGGCCCACCAGATCCTGGGCGACAAACGAGGTCACCAGCATGGTGGTGGCATTGCTGCTTTGCACCAGCGCAGTGACGCCAAGACCCGCGCAGAAGGCGAGCGGCTTTTTCTCTACGCTGCTACTGAGAACGGTACGCAGGCGAGCGCCATAGACGCGCATCACCCCGGTACGCACAATATGCGTGCCCCACACCAGCAGAGCAACCGCGGACAACAGGTGTAGCAGAGTTAACACGGAATCAGCTTCTCCTTATCGTTATAGGTTTTCCGAAGATCAGGAACCTCTCTCAGTATAAGGGGTTAACCTCAATAAAGAGACAAGGCGCTCACAGAGCGCCTTGTTTGTTGTAAGGAAAGGTGACGATTTAGTCGGCATCATAGCCCAGATTAGGCGCTAACCAGCGCTCGACTTCCGCCGGGGTCATCCCTTTACGCAGCGCGTAGTCTTCGACCTGGTCGCGCTGGATCTGCGCCACGGCGAAGTACTTGCTGTCCGGATGGCTGAAGTACCAGCCGGAAACCGATGCCCCCGGCCACATGGCGAACGATTCGGTCAGCTTCATGCCGGTATGGGCTTCGACGTCCAGCAGCTGCCAGATGGTGCCTTTTTCGGTGTGCTCCGGACAGGCCGGATACCCCGGCGCCGGACGGATCCCCTGGTAGTTCTCGCGGATAAGCTCCTCATTGCTGAGGTTCTCATTGGCCGCATACCCCCAGTAGACCTTACGCACTTTCTCGTGCAGATACTCGGCGAAGGCTTCCGCCAGACGATCGGCGATGGCCTTGATCATGATCTTGTTATAGTCATCATGCTGCGCTTCATAGGCGTCCGCCAGCGCGTCCTCTTCCAGGCCGCCGGTCACGGCAAAGGCGCCGATGTAGTCCGCCTTGCCGCTCAGCTTCGGCGCGACAAAATCGGCGAGGCAGTAGTTCGCGAAGCCGACCTTTTCCGTCTGCTGACGCAGATGATGGCTCACCGTCAGCACGTGGGTGCGGGTTTCATCGCGATAAATTTCAATATCGTCGCCCACGCGGTTGGCCGGGAACAACCCGACCACGCCGCGCGGGTTCAGGGTTTTCTCTGCGCTGAGTTTATCTAACAAATCGTTGGCGTCTTTGAACAGGCGCTGTGCCTCTTCGCCCACCACTTCATCTTCCAGAATCCGCGGGTATTTACCCGCCAGCGACCAGGTCATGAAGAACGGCGTCCAGTCGATGTAGTTGCGCAGCGTCTCGATGCTCGCTTCCACCTCCTGTACCCCCAGGCGATGGGCCACCGGCGGCGTGTAGCTCTCCCAGTCGAAGGCCAGATCGTTTTCCCGCGCCGCGGCCAGGGTCACCGGCGGCGTGCGCGGTTTTTTACGCCCATGCTGAATACGCACGGTCTCATACTCTTTACGCGTGCGGGCGACAAAATCATCGCGCTGCGTATCCGAGAGCAGCGCAGCCACCACCCCGACGGTGCGCGAGGCGTTCTGTACGTAAACGGTCGGGCCACTGTAGTTCTGCTCGATTTTCACCGCCGTATGCGCTTTCGAGGTAGTCGCGCCACCGATCAGCAGCGGGATGGTAAAGCCCTGGCGCTCCATCTCTTTCGCCACGTTAACCATCTCGTCCAGTGACGGAGTAATCAGCCCGGAAAGGCCGATCAGATCCGCATTGACCTCTTTGGCGGTTTTGAGAATTTTATCTGCCGGGACCATCACGCCAAGATCGATAATTTCGTAGTTATTACACTGCAGCACCACGCCGACGATGTTTTTACCGATGTCGTGAACGTCGCCTTTTACGGTGGCAATCACCATTTTGCCGTTACTGGAGCCCTGTTCTTTGCTGGCTTCGATATAAGGTTCGAGGTAGGCCACCGCCTGTTTCATCACGCGAGCGGATTTCACCACCTGCGGCAGGAACATTTTACCTTCGCCGAACAGGTCGCCGACCACGTTCATGCCGTCCATCAGCGGCCCTTCAATCACCTCAATCGGGCGGGCAGCCTGCTGACGCGCCTCTTCGGTGTCCTGTTCGATAAATTCAGTAATGCCCTTCACCAGCGAATATTCGAGACGCTTTTTCACGTCCCAACTGCGCCATTCCGCCTGCTGAGCATTCGCGCCGTCGTCCGCTTTGCTGCCGCGATATTTTTCCGCCAGCTCAAGTAACCGTTCGGTACTGTCATCGCGGCGGTTAAGGATCACATCTTCGACCGCGTCGCGCAGCTCGCCAGGCAGATCGTCGTAAATCGCCAGTTGGCCAGCGTTAACGATCCCCATATCCATGCCGTTACGGATCGCGTAGTAGAGGAACACGGCGTGGATCGCCTCACGTACCGGGTCATTACCGCGGAACGAGAACGACACGTTGGAGACGCCGCCGGAGATCAGCGCATGCGGCAGCTCGCGTTTGATGTCTTCGCAGGCGCCGATAAAGTCCTGCGCATAGTTGTTATGCTCTTCGATACCGGTCGCTACCGCAAAGATATTGGGATCAAAGATGATATCTTCTGGCGGGAAGCCGACCTCTTCAGTGAGAATTTTGTAAGCGCGACGGCAAATCTCAATTTTGCGTTCGCGGGTGTCGGCCTGACCCACTTCGTCAAAGGCCATCACCACTACCGCGGCGCCATAACGGCGAACCAGCTTCGCATGGTGGATAAAGGGTTCGACGCCCTCTTTCATCGAAATCGAGTTAACAATGCCTTTGCCCTGAATGCATTTCAAACCCTTTTCAATGACTTCCCACTTGGAGGAGTCGATCATGATCGGCACGCGGGCAATGTCCGGCTCGCCGGCAATCAGGTTGAGGAAGCGCACCATCGCCGCTTCCGCGTCGAGCATCCCCTCATCCATGTTGATATCGATAATCTGCGCGCCGCTTTCGACCTGCTGACGGGCAACGTCCAGCGCTTCGCTGTACTTCTCTTCTTTGATCAAGCGCTTAAATTTCGCCGAGCCGGTGACGTTGGTACGTTCGCCGACGTTAACGAACAGGCTGTCGTCGCCGATGTTCAGCGGCTCCAGGCCAGCGAGGCGGCAGGCCACCGGCAGTTCCGGCAACTGGCGCGGCGGTAAACCGGCCACCGCCCGGCTCATAGCGGCAATATGCTCCGGGGTCGTACCGCAGCAGCCGCCGACGATATTGAGGAAACCGGCTTCCGCCCATTCGCGAATCTGCGTCGCCATGGTGTCGGCATCCAGATCGTATTCACCGAAGGCGTTGGGCAGACCGGCGTTCGGGTGC
The DNA here is from genome assembly GCF_001807705.1 of Klebsiella sp. HMSC25G12. Classification (NCBI taxonomy): domain Bacteria; kingdom Pseudomonadati; phylum Pseudomonadota; class Gammaproteobacteria; order Enterobacterales; family Enterobacteriaceae; genus Klebsiella; species Klebsiella sp. HMSC25G12. Next base: position 169,492 of record NZ_KV789910.1, read on the forward strand.
GCCGTGACGTAGCATTCGGCGATGCGCGACAGCTCCTGGACATACTGCCGCAGTTCGTCCGGCCCGAGGGCGCAGTTCAGACCAAACGATAAGGCTTCGGCGTGACGCAGCGAGTTATAAAAGGCTTCGGTGGTCTGTCCGGAAAGCGTGCGGCCGGACGCATCGGTGATGGTGCCGGAGATCATCAGCGGCAGGTCAACGCCCAGCGCCTCCAGCTCCTCTTTCACCGCATAGATGGCCGCCTTGGCGTTCAGAGTATCAAATACCGTTTCAATCAGGATCAGATCCACGCCACCTTCCACCAGCGCCCGGGTGGATTCGCGATAGGCGGCCACCAGCTGGTCAAAGGTAATATTACGGAACGCCGGATCGTTCACATCAGGCGAAATAGAGGCGGTACGGTTGGTCGGGCCAAGCACGCCCGCGACGTAGCGCGGTTTTTCCGGCGTGCGGGCCGTCCAGGCGTCGGCGCTGGCGCGGGCCAGCTTCGCCGCGGCAAAGTTGATCTCGGCCGACAGGGATTCCATCTGGTAATCCGCCATCGCGATGGTCGTCGAGTTAAAGGTGTTGGTCTCAATGATATCCGCACCGGCCTCGAAGTAGGCGTCGTGGATCTCGCGGATCACCTCGGGCTTGCTGAGCACCAGCAGGTCGTTGTTGCCTTTCAGGTCGCACGGCCAGTCAGCAAAGCGCTCACCGCGAAAGTCCTGCTCACTCAGACGATAGCCCTGGATCATGGTGCCCATGCCCCCATCCAGAACCAGAATACGTTCTTTTAACTGCTGATGCAGTTGCTCAACTTTGCTGCTCACACTTGCTCCCGACAACGCTCAACTCAGGCCAAATAGCCAACAAACCATACTGGCATAAACCACCGGAGCGGAAAAGACAACAACAGGCAATATGAGACATGTTCAGCTTCACTCCTCCGATGAGTCCGGTTGTGATTGCATTATCGCCAAATAAAACGAAAATCATTTCCACGATACAGAAAAAGGAGTCCGCGATGGCCACTACCCCCGTTCCCGCGAAACGCGGCAGAAAACCCGCGGCTGCCACCGCCCAGCAGGCTGGCGGTCAGGTTCAGTCGCTGACCCGCGGCCTGAAATTGCTCGAATGGATTGCCGAGTCTCACAGCAGCGTCGCGCTGACCGAGCTGGCGCAGCAGGCGGGTCTGCCCAACTCCACCACCCACCGCCTGCTGACCACCATGCAGCAGCTGGGCTTCGTCCGCCAGGTGGGCGAGCTGGGCCACTGGGCCGTCGGGGCGCATGCCTTCGTGGTCGGCAGCAGCTTTCTGCAAAGCCGCAATCTGCTGGCGATTGTCCACCCGATCCTGCGCCAGCTGATGGAAGATTCCGGTGAAACGGTGAATCTGGCGGTGCTTGACCAGAGCGACCACCAGGCGATCATTATCGACCAGGTGCAGTGCACCCAGCTGATGCGTATGTCGGCGCCGATCGGCGGTAAGCTGCCGATGCACGCCTCCGGCGCCGGGAAGGCGTTTCTCTCGCAATTAAGCGAAGAGCAGGTCACCAGCCTGCTGCACCGTAAAGGGCTGCATGCCTATACGCATGCCACGCTGGTCTCGCCGCTGCATCTGAAGGAAGATTTAGCGCAGACCCGCAAGCGGGGCTACTCTTTCGATGACGAGGAGCACGCGCTCGGCCTGCGCTGCGTCGCCGCCTGCATTTATGATGAACATCGCGAACCGTTCGCGGCAATCTCCATCTCCGGGCCGATTTCACGCATGACCGATGACCGGGTGACCGAGCTGGGCGCGCTGGTGATCAAAGCGGCGAAGGAAGTGACGCTGGCGTATGGCGGGGTTAAATAAAAAAATGCCCCACAGGGGCATTTTAAGTAGGCCTGATAAGCGCAGCGCCATCAGGCAGATCGGCGCACCCTGCCGGATGGCGGCGTAAACGCCTTATCCGGCCTACTGTCGGCGCCATAGCGCACGCTAAAACGCTGCTTGCGCCGGTAGGCGTAAACATCTTCCACATGGCCGTTTTTAATCCGCGTCTGCAGCTCGCGCCAGTAGTCCGCGCGCAGCAGGTCGGCATGCATCTCCTCAAACAGCGGCCCAACGCGCGGGTCGGCGCACAGCCAGTGGCGGAACTCCTCCGGAAACACATCCCCCGGCGAGACGCTATACCACGGCTCGCTGGCCAGCTCATCTTCCGGATAGCGCGGCGGCGGGATCTGGCGGAAATTCACCTCTGTCATATAGCAAATTTCGTCATAGTCGTAGAACACCACCCGGCCGTGGCGGGTGACGCCGAAGTTTTTAAACAGCATATCGCCGGGAAAGATGTTGGCGGCGGCCAGCTGGCGGATAGCATTGCCATACTCTTCTACCGCATCACGCAATTCCTGGCCGTTAACCTGCTCCAGCCACAGGTTGAGCGGCACCATTCGCCGTTCAATATACAGATGACTGATGACGATGCGGTCGCCGAGATCGGTAAGTTTGTTCCCCGCTTCCGCCTGCAACAGCGCCAGCAGCCCCGGCGCGATTTGCCGTTTATCCAGCACGAAATTTTCAAACTCCTGGGTATCCGCCATCCGCCCGACGCGGTCGTGTTCCTTTACCAGCTGATAGCAGGCGCGCACGTGGGCGGCGGTCACCTCTTTCTGCGGCGCGAAGCGGTCTTTGATCACCTTAAACACCCGGTCAAACCCCGGCAGGGTAAACACCAGCATCACCATCCCGCGAATGCCCGGCGCTTCAATAAACTGCTCATCGCAGCGAGTAATGTAGTGTAAATATTCGCGATAGCTTTCGGTTTTGGCGTGCTTCTGACAGCCAATCGCCATGTACAGCTCGGCCGTCGTTTTGCCCGGCAGGATCTCACGCAGCCATTCCACCAGAGCGCCGGGCAACGGCGCATAAACCATAAAATAGGAACGCGCGAAGCCAAAAACGATGCTTGCTTCGGCATGGGTGGTCAGGCAGGTGTCAACAAACAACTCACCCTCATCGCTGCGGTGGATCGGCAGCAAAAAAGGCAGCGTCGCCATCGGCATGACCAGTTTGCCCACCAGCCAGGCGGCTTTATTCCGGTAGAACAGCTCATTGGCGACCTGCAGATGACAGGTGGCGAGCAGTTCCTCCCCCAGCGCCTCCTGCAGACTGGCAATGATATAGCCGATATCCCGCGCTTTGTTCTGCCACGGCAGCCGCAACGGCAAATCGGACAGTACTTTGCCCAGCAGGTGGGACCAGCCGCGTTCCGGAAAGAAATCTTTCGCCAGCGGTCGCGGTAGGGTGCGAAAGGGACGCTCGGGCTGCGAACTGAAAATAAAGAGCCGCTCGGGGGTCAGCGAGCGGTGGTCAAACAGTCGGCAGTAGACCGAATTGAAAAAGCTCTCGGCAATTTCAAAGCGAGGGTAATCCGGCAACAGTTGGGTGTACTGCTGTTTCACCCGCAGAAGAAAATCGACGTCGGTACTTTTCCCTTCGGTAATGCAGCGCAGCTGCTCTACCACCAGGCCAACGTGGTGATCGTAGAGATGGATACGCTGCTTCATCGCCTGCTGTACGGCGTGCCAGTCAGCCTGTTCAAAGCGCTGCTGCGCGCCGGAGGTCACCTCCAGGAAACGCCCGTACTGGGCGTCGAATCCCTGTAAAATGGTTTGGGCAATCAGTAGTTCCAGGCCACGCGTCATCGCTTTCCCCCATCCGGCACCACGTCATGCCGGATGGCGCGCTCGCTTATCCGGCCTGCATCCCTTCCCAGGCCCGGTCAGCGTCGCGCCGCCGGGCATGGCTCAAAACTGATCTTCTTCGGTCGAGCCGGTCAGCGCCGTCACCGATGAGGCGCCGCCCTGGATAATGGTAGTGACTTTGTCGAAGTAGCCAGTGCCCACCTCCTGCTGGTGCGAGACGAAGCTATAGCCTTCCGGCGCGGCAGCGAATTCCGGCTGCTGCACTTTCTCAACATAGTGGCGCATCCCCTCACCCTGAGCGTAGGCATGGGCGAGGTCGAACATGTTGAACCACATGCTGTGGATCCCGGCGAGGGTAATAAACTGGTATTTGTATCCCATGTCCGACAGCTGCTGCTGGAAGCTGGCGATGGTTTTATCGTCGAGATTTTTCTTCCAGTTAAACGACGGTGAGCAGTTATAGGCCAGCAATTTGCCCGGGAAACGCGCATGGATAGCCTCAGCAAAGCGGCGCGCCTGCTCAAGATCCGGTTTCGACGTTTCGCACCACACCAGATCCGCATACGGCGCATAAGCCAGCCCGCGACTGATCGCCTGCTCGATCCCGGCGTGGGTGCGGAAGAACCCTTCGCTGGTGCGATCCCCGGTAATAAACTCACGATCGTACGGATCGCAGTCAGAGGTAATTAAATCGGCCGCATCGGCATCGGTACGGGCGATCACCAGCGTCGGGACCCCCATCACGTCGGCTGCCAGACGCGCCGCCACCAGCTTCTGAATCGCCTCCTGGGTCGGGACCAACACTTTACCGCCCATATGACCGCACTTCTTCACTGACGCCAGCTGATCTTCGAAGTGAACCGCCGCTGCACCGGCTTCAATCATCGATTTCATCAGCTCAAAGGCGTTAAGGACGCCGCCAAAACCGGCCTCCGCATCCGCCACGATCGGCAGGAAGTAGTCGATATAACGCGGATCGTTCGGTTCAATCCCGACCGACCACTGGATCTGATCGGCACGACGGAAAGTGTTGTTGATCCGATCCACCACCGCCGGTACCGAGTTGGCCGGATACAGCGATTGATCCGGATACATGCTGGACGCCAGGTTAGCATCCGCCGCCACCTGCCAGCCGGAGAGATAAATGGCTTCGATACCCGCCTTCGCCTGCTGCAAGGCCTGGCCGCCGGTCAGCGCGCCGAGACTGTTGACGTACCCTTTTTTCGCCTCACCGTGCAGCAGACGCCACATTTTCGCCGCGCCAAGCTGCGCCAGCGTGCATTCCGGATTCACCGAGCCGCGTAACTTCACCACCTCTTCCGCGCTGTACGGGCGGGTAATGCCTTCCCAGCGCGGGTTCGTCCACTCTTTATTTAATTCTTCGATTTGTTGGGTACGGGTTTTCATGTGCAGATGCTCCATATAATTTCCTGGCTCCCCAGGCGCATTGGTGAAGGACTAAATGGCGAACCACACCATCTGGCGATCAGGCCAGCAGGCGGTAGCCCGGTAATGTCAGAAAATCAATTAGCTCGTCGGAGGTGGTGATCTGCTCCATCAGTCGCGCCGCATCGTCAAAGCGGCCGTGGCTGAAACGGTGCTCTCCCAGCTCCTCCTGAATCACCATCAGCTCTTCCGCCAGCCACTGGCGGAACAGCGCCTTCGTGACCGGGGTGCCGTCGTTCAGGGTTTTCTGATGATGGATCCACTGCCAGATAGAGGTGCGCGAGATCTCGGCCGTCGCGGCGTCTTCCATCAGGCCATAAATCGGGACGCAACCGTTGCCGGAGATCCAGGCTTCGATGTACTGCACCGCCACGCGAATGTTGGCGCGCATCCCGGCTTCCGTGCGCTCGCCCTCGCAGGGGGCCAGCAGCTGTTCGGCGGTAATTGGCGCATCCGCGCTCCGGGTGACCGAGAGCTGATTCGGCTTATCGCCCAGTACGCGGTTAAACACCGCCATAGCGGTATCCGCCAGCCCCGGGTGGGCAATCCAGGTGCCATCGTGACCATTGTTCGCCTCCAGCTCTTTATCGGCGGTGACTTTGCTCAGCACCTGACGGTTACGTTCGGCATCTTTGCTCGGGATAAACGCCGCCATGCCGCCCATCGCAAACGCACCGCGTTTGTGGCAGGTCTTAATCAACAACCGTGAGTAGGCGCTGAGGAACGGTTTATCCATCGTCACCACCTGACGGTCAGGCAACACGCGGTCCGGATGGTTTTTCAGCGTTTTGATATAGCTGAAGATGTAGTCCCAACGGCCGCAGTTCAGGCCAACAATATGGTCGCGCAGCGCATGCAGGATCTCATCCATCTGGAACACCGCTGGCAGCGTCTCAATCAGCAGCGTGGCCTTGATGGTGCCGCGCGGCAGGTCAAAGCGATCTTCCGTAAAGCTAAAGACATCGTTCCACCATGCCGCCTCCTGCCAGGCCTGGGTTTTTGGCAGATAGAAGTAGGGACCGCTCCCCTTCGCCAGCAGCGCCTGGTAGTTATGAAAAAAATAGAGCGCAAAATCGAACAGACTGCCGGGGATGGCCTCATTACGCCAGGTGACGTGCTTTTCCGGCAGGTGCAGGCCGCGCACACGGCATACCAGCACAGCGGGATTGGGCTGCAGCTGGTAGATTTTGCCGGCCTCGTTGGTGTAGCTAATAGTCCCGTTCACGGCATCACGCAGGTTAATTTGGCCATCAATGACTTTACGCCAGTCAGGCGCCAGCGAATCCTCAAAGTCCGCCATAAAGACTTTGACGTTGGCATTCATCGCGTTAATGACCATTTTGCGTTCAACGGGACCGGTGATTTCAACACGGCGATCCTGCAAATCCGCCGGGATACCGCGGATGGTCCAGTTTCCATTTCTAATGGAAGCGGTTTCCGAAATAAAGTCAGGAAGTACACCTTGATCAATGGCCTGCTGCTGCTGCTGACGCGCGGCCAGTAGCTTATTACGCGCCGGCGCAAAGCGGCTCACCAGTTCCGTCAGAAATTCTACCGCCTCAGGCGTTAAGATCTGCTTCTCCTGCTCGCCATAGGGCTGACTAAAGGCCAGTTCATCGGTGATTGTCGCCTGCTGCGTCATTGTGCTGTTCCTCTTGGTTGATCCGCTGGAAGCGAGCGAGAGATCGTTGTGTAGTTTTCGCTCAGCACAATTAAGACTACTCAATTAATTTTCAAAATCAAAAACAATTTCCATTTTAATTTTAAAATAGAGTTAACATATTGATAACAATGGAATTAAAGTTATCATTGAGCATGAAGTGAATTTCGGAAATAAAAAAGGCACCCGAAGGTGCCAGAGGCAAAGTGCTGAAACGCTTTAGGATCGTTTCGTGTAGAGTATTACTCCAGTGTAGGATTCATATGGCGCAGATCGTATGGTGTAATCTGGTAGACATAATAGTTAAGCCAGTTAGCAAACAGCAGATTGCCGTGGCTCCGCCAGGTGGCGCGCGGTTTGTTCTGCGGGTCGTTTTGCGGAAAATAGTTGTAAGGAACCTCTGGATTCAAACCGGCTTCCACATCGCGGAAATATTCGCTTGCCAGGGTATTGGCATCGTACTCCGGGTGGCCGGTAACAAAGGCGATGCGCTTATCTTTGCTGGCAAACAAATACGCATCGCCCTCTTCCGTCTCCGCGAGGATCTCGAGATCGGTGTAGTCGCGGATAAGTCCCGCCGGAAAATCAGCATAGCGTGAGTGCGGGGCCAGGAAAGAGTCGTCGAAACCGCGGGTCAGTAAGGCGTGTGGATGCAGAATATGGTGTTCATAAACGCCAGAAATCTTTTCGGCGCGGGTCTGCTTCGGAATGCCGTACAGAATATTCAGCGCGGCCTGAACCGCCCAACAGACGAACAACGTGGAGGTGACGTGATCCTTCGCCCACTCCAGCACCTGTTTGATCTGTGGCCAGTAAGCAACATCGTTAAACTCAACCAGGCCTAAGGGGGCACCGGTGACAATCAGGCCATCAAAATTCTGATCGCAGATCTCATCGAAATTGCAGTAAAAGTTATTCAGATGCTCCGCCGGCGTATTACGCGACTCACGCGCATCAATACGCAACAACTGGATGTCCACCTGCAGCGGAGAGTTCGACAGCAGACGCAGGAACTGATTTTCCGTCTCGATTTTCTTCGGCATCAGGTTGAGGATTAACACCTTCAGGGGGCGAATTTCCTGAGTCGTTGCACGTGTTGTCGTCATCACAAAGACGTTTTCATTGCGCAAGAAACTGACGGCTGGTAGCTCGTCCTGCACCCGAATTGGCATAACTGTATTACCTCATAGCATACGTATAAACGTTTAGACATCCAGATAGCTGAAGATAACCAGGAATCGGGTGAATGTCGAGTCTGCATGTTCACGGTGAGAAAATTTCACGGCGCGCATTGAGTTAGAATATAAGAATGAAGAAAAGGAGAAAATATGGTTATTAGCATCCGCCGTTCCCGGCCAGATGAAGGGGATAAACTGATTTCGATATGGTGTCGGTCGGTCGACGCCACGCACGATTTTCTGTCAAAAGCGTATCGAAAGGAGCTGGAGGAGATGGTACGCGCATTTTTACCGGAGGCTCCGCTGTGGGTGGCGGCTAACACCCAGGACCAGCCGATCGCCTTTATGCTGCTTACCGGAGAGCATATGGATGCGCTGTTCGTCGATCCGGATGTCCGCGGCTGCGGCGTGGGGAAATTGCTGATTGAGCATGCCCTGTCGTTAACGCCAAAGCTGACGACGAATGTGAATGAGCAGAATGAACAAGCGGTCGGGTTTTATCAGAGGATGGGTTTTAACGTGACAGGGCGTTCTGAGACGGACGATCTGGGGCAACCGTATCCGTTATTGAATTTGATACATGAGCAGCAGGCTGAAGCAGATTAAGATTGACGTCGCAACTGCTGACCCTTAGGCAGGGGCCTCCCCGGAGGCGGTGCTGCGCACC
>NZ_KV789911.1:0-81229 GCF_001807705.1 Klebsiella sp. HMSC25G12
CAGCAAAAGTTCGATTTATTCAACAAAGCCGCTCAGCAGATGAAAAAATTCAACCAACAACAAATTCTGCCACTTCAACTGTTGCAGTAGCATCGAGTAATAGCAACAAAACAGGCAATAGTGCCACAACTAAAGTTAATAATGATCTTACGTTGAAAGAAATTAGTGACTTTGTTAAAAACGATATTGGGTTTTCGTACAATGGCTATTTCCGTTCTGGTTGGGGAACGGCTAATCATGGATCGCCAAAAGAATATGCTATTGGATCTCTTGGCCGTTTCGGCAATGAATATACCTCATGGTTCGATCTTCAACTCAAGCAGAAAGTGTACGACCAGGATGGTAAAACTGCACATGCTGTCGTTATGCTGGATGGCAATGTGGGTGAGCAATACAACAATGCAGTCTTTGATAAAGATACAGAGAGTAACTTACAATTTTCTGATATCTATCTCACGACAAAGGGATTTCTTAATTTTGCCCCTGAAGCTGATTTTTGGGTAGGTAAACACTATCTGCCTAAGTATGAGATACAGATGCTTGACTGGAAAAGCGTCAGAACAGAAAGCGGAGCAGGGCTCGGTATAGAAAACTGGAAAATGGGTCCAGGCAAATTTAACGTTGCTGTAGTGCGTCAGGACCTGAACGCGCGTGCTCTTGATTATGATACATCAGGAAATTCATTACAGATCAATACGAATGCGCTTGATATACGTTATCGTGAAATTCCATTATGGGATAAGGCAACATTAGAACTTGATGGGCGCTATAACATGGCAAACAAATCAGACGTCGTGAAGTCAGGGGAGGCTGATGGTCAGTATTATCATGTAAAAGATGCCTGGCTGGTAGGTGCGATTTTAAGGCAGAAGTTTGACGCAGGGGGTTATGACGAATTAACCCTGCAAGCTGCCAATAATTCTATCGCCAGTTCTTTTGCAAAAATTTCAGGAGCAAACCCAACATTTGGGAGTGGTGATAACTATTATGGAAATCACACAAATGGCAAGGCATTCAGAATAATTTCTCAAGGGGAATTTTACCCCACGGAAAACACTATTGTTGCACACGCACTAGTATATTCAAATGGTAATGATATATTTAGCTATGATACTGGTGCTCATACAGATTTTGAAAGTTATCGAAGTGTCATCCGTCCTGCTTATATCTGGGATAAATTCAACCAGACCGGGGTAGAACTCGGATGGTTTAGACAGGATAACAAAACTCAAGAGCAGACATATAGTGAATCCGGTTACAAAACAACATTGTATCATGCGCTTAAAGTTAATACATCAATTCTAACTTCAAGGCCAGAAATTCGGTTCTATACAACGTATATCCGGGCAAACCAGAACGAGATATCGAATTATACATTCAACGATAATAAAAAAGATCAATTATCTATTGGCGCTCAGGCTGAGGTGTGGTGGTAACTATCGGTTAATATAAAGGAAATATAATACAGGGAGAAAATACTCCTGGGAGGGTTTTTATATCGTGGTCATTTACGAGGATTATTATGTGATAACTGTCACATTTTGACAAAAGATGGGTTAATTTTATTGCCTGTAACTATGTATATAGTATATTGTTGGCAAATATGTAGTACAGGCGTGTAACTGGTAATGCAGGCAAGACCTGAAATTCTCCCCCTCATTTGGGGTGAGAATTTCAGGTCTTTTTTTTGCTCATGAGGCAACTTATGGATCATCTAAATACTGGGCGTACAATTCTCAAATTAGTCGGCGGAGCAGGCAACATCGAACACATTGAACATTGCTCAACCAGATTACGCTTAAGCTTGTATGACAATGCTAAAGTTGAAGTGTCTGACCTCAAAAAATTACCTGAGGTAATGGGTGTCGTGACAAATTTGCAGTGTCAGATAGTCATTGGCAAAGACGTTGTTAAAGTGTTTGATGCGATTAGATCGTTAATGGCTAATGATGCTGACGTGAAACAGAAACCAGTAACAAAGAAAAAATGGAATGCATGGTTGATTGATTTTGTTATCAGTATCTTTCAACCACTCATACCTGCAATTGCAGGTGGCGGCGTGCTGAAATCCATTTTAATTATTTTGAATATGGCTGGATGGCTGACTAAAGACAGTTCGACATATCAAATTTTGGACTGCATCGGAACCGCGCCTATTTATTTTTTACCCTTACTTATCGCCATCACTACTGCGAATAAGCTTAAAGTTAATCCATTAGTTGCATTGACTGCTGTCTCAGTCTTGTTGTTGCCCACATTTACTACCCTGGCAAAACAAGGCGCAACGTTAATGACTTTCGATGTTACGAACGTCTCTTATGCAGCGCAGGTGTTTCCCGCAATTCTTTGTGTTCTTTTTTATGCACAAACGGAATCTCTTTTTAATCGTTATACGCCTAATGCATTACGTGGTTTCTTATCGCCCATGTTATCGCTGGTTACGACGGTCCCCGTCACATTGCTTATCCTTGGGCCATTAGGTTTTGAAATGGGTTCTCTGTTAACGCATCTGATCCTTTGGATGCATGGCAAATTTGGATTCATCGCAACAGGCTTACTTGCGGGCGGACTGCCATTTATTGTAGCGGCCGGTATGCATAAACCTTTCCTCCCTTATGCCATAATGTCAATGGGGCAAACGGGTAAAGAATCTTTGTATAACCCAGCTTCCTTAGCTCACAATATCGCTGAAGCAGGAGCCTGCCTTGCCGTTTCGCTAAAAAGTAAAGATAAAATGTTTAAAGGGACTGCTCTTTCCTCTGGAATATCAGCGCTGTTTGGCATTACTGAACCTGCACTTTACGGGATTACTTTACTGCATAGGCCAGTACTGATCTCCGTGATGCTGGGGGCAATGGTCGGTGGCTCCTTCATGGGATTTATGATGGTCTCAGCTTATGCAATTGTAGCGCCGAGCCTTGCCAGTATCTCAATTTTTGCGTCACCGGATAATCCAACCAGTTTGATATATGCAATCATCGGCGCACTTGTTTCATTCTGCCTGGCATTTTTATCAACATTATTCTTCTGGAAAGAAAAAACAGCAACGCCCCATCCAGAGGAGGACATGCCCAAATTTGAGAAGACTGAAGTCACTGCTAATCCAGTCTTAATGAATGACTTTACCTTTACCAGTCCGGTTGAAGGGAAAGTCATCCCCCTGACAGAGGTCAACGACGATGTATTTTCTTCAAAAATCATGGGGGATGGTATCGCTATCGTTCCAACTGTGGGAGCACTCTATGCACCTGCCGATGGCGTTATTGAGCATGTGTTCGAAAGTGGCCATGCAGCCAGCATGATGACTACCCATGGAGTAGAGGTTATCTTTCATATAGGAATTGATACGATACAAATGAACGGTCAAGGCTTTCACCCGAAAATTACAGATGGCCAACACGTTAAAGCGGGTGAACTATTAATCGAATTTGATATTGATGAAATAACTAAAGCGGGTTATGACCCAGTTGTAATAATGGTTATTACCAATAGCGATCGTTTTATGATGAAGCCGTCGAAAGATCATACCAATACACTCCAGCAGTTTAATATTTTTTCATTAAAAGAGGCTTGATATTATGTCGAAATCTATTCTTCCCAAGAATTTTTTATGGGGTGCAGCCATTGCAGCCAATCAGGCAGAGGGTGCATGGAACGTTGACGGCAAAGGGCCTTCTGTTGCAGATGCAGTTGCCTATAAGGCGCATCTGAGCACGAGCGATTATGCCGGCCATATGGCCGTATCTGATCAAAACGTGAGTGATGCGCTTGAGGGGAAGAATGATCAAAATTACCCTAAACGCAGAGGCATCGATTTTTATCATCGTTACAAAGAAGACTTAGCGCTTTTTGCCGAAATGGGTATAAAAGTCCTGCGCGTATCAATCGCATGGTCACGAATCTTCCCAACAGGTGAAGATGAGCAACCGAATGAAAAGGGATTACAGTTCTATGAAAATATGTTCACTGAAATGCGCAGACTTGGCATTGAACCATTGGTTACGCTCTCACATTATGAAATGCCATTAGCATTGAGTGAGAAATATAATGGCTGGGTCCACCGAAATGTTGTTGATGCGTTTGTACGCTATTCAAATGTGTGCTTTGACCGTTACAAGAATTTGGTACGTTACTGGTTGACATTCAACGAAATTGATAGCATTCATCGGCATCCTTTTACGACAGCGGGTGTCCGCGAAGAGAAAAGTCTACCGGGAGAAAGCACGCAGGATATTTATCAGGCGTTGCATCATCAGTTTGTTGCTTCGGCGTTAGCGACAAGAGACTGCCATGAAAAGATACCTGGCAGCCAGGTCGGATGTATGCTTACTAAGTTAACAACGTACCCACTGACCTGTCATCCTGCTGACGTGGAAGCCACACTGAAAAAAAATCTCGAAAACTATTTTTATTCAGATGTTCAGATTAAAGGCGAATATCCACCATTAATTAAGCGGGACCTGGAGCTGCGGAATATCAAGATAAAAATGCAGCCGGATGATTTGGAAACGTTACGTCGCTATACTGTAGATTTCCTTTCATTCAGTTATTATATGTCCATCACGGAATCTGTTCAGTCCGATGCAGAGCGCACGGCAGGAAATACTATCATGGGTGAAAAAAACCCTCATCTACCGGCTTCTGAATGGGGATGGCAAATAGATCCTGTAGGGCTTAAAATTTCGCTACTGGAGCTTTACGATCGATATCAAATCCCTTTATTTATTGTTGAAAACGGGTTTGGGGCAAAAGATACAGTGGTTGATGGGAAGATTCATGACGATTACCGTATTAATTATTTCCGTGCGCATTTTGAGCAGATGATTGAAGCTGTCAAAGAAGGTGTCGATTTAATAGGGTATACGAGTTGGGGAACAATTGATATTATTAGTGCTGGCACGTCGCAAATGACCAAACGCTATGGTTTTATTTATGTAGATCAAGATGACGAAGGGAACGGTTCTTTGAATCGGTTACGCAAAGACTCCTTCTATTGGTATCGCAAGGTTATAGCGACGAACGGGACTGATTTAAGTTAATCATTGCTACCGCGGGAACTGAGATGAAAGTTAAAAAGTCCTTAAATAACAGCATGCTGCTTGCTGAGAATGACGGAAAAGAGATGATACTCTTTGGCAAAGGTATCGGTTTTAACACCAAACCAGGGACAATTATCGACTTGCAAAGTGTCGAACAGGTCTTTATGCCTTTGGATACCCTCAAGTCGCGACATTATCTGTCACTAACGGACACAATTCCTGCGGATTTCTTTGAGATCACTCATGAAATTGTTAAGATGGCTCAAGCTCATTACAGCGAAAAGCTTAATTCAGTTTTACTATTCACCCTAGCGGAACACTTGCATTTTGCTGTTGAACGCTGTAAGACAAATACGAACATTGCGAATAAACTGACCTGGGAAATAAAGCGTTACTATCAGAAAGAGTATAGCATTGGCGAGTTGGCAAGAGATTTGGTATCAGCTAAGTTTGCGGTGAGCCTTCCTGAAGACGAGGCTGTACACATTGCTTTTCATATTATCAATGCAACTTTTCAATTTGATGAGACTAACGCACATAAGCAAGTAGAGTTAGTTAACAGAATTGCTGAAATTGTTCGTTATAAACTCAATCAAAATATTGATGTGAATTCAATTCACTATGCCAGATTTATTACGCATTTAAGATATTTCGCTGAAAGGGTATTAAATAATAGCCTTGCAACAGAAGAAACTGACGACTTCTATAATGAGTTAATTCGTTTCCATCCAAAAGCGATGGTGGTTGCTGAGGTGATTCGTGACTTTATAAAAAGCAATTACGCCATTGCTATTCCTAATGATGAACTTACCTGGTTAGGTATACATATCAGTAAACTCAGTAAATATTCAAAGTGAAATTTTAGTTTGGGAACAGGAGACAGGTCAGAGATTGATGCCATGGCGATAAGATGATTCACGCTTGAGCGCTCATCTTTGTTTACGTAGCGCATTAAGCAGCGCCTGTGTGGCATCAGAAGACGTTCCGGATGGCGAACAAACCAGCCCAAATTCACGATGAATAGCCGGCGTCACTGGCACCACGCACAGGTTGCGTAAGGTCTCCGGCAGGGCGGATTCCGGTACCAGCGCGACGCCCATCTCTTCGCCGACCAGTTTACAGGCGCTTATCCAGTCGCGAACCGTCACGCGGATATCAGAGAGTTGCAACCCGGCCTTTTCCATCAGGCTTTTGCCATTCACGACACAGCCGCCCGTCGCCAGAACAAAGGACTGGTCCGCCAGCGCCTTTAGCGTTATGCCATCAGCTTTCGCATGCTGTGCCAACCGATGGCTGGCGGGCAGGACCGCGACCCATGCATCCTGTCCTAGTACCACCTCTGCACGTCCGGGAACGGGATTCATGACCACCCCAAGTTCAACGGTGTCTGCGGCAAGCCACGCTTCGACTTCTTCGTCAGAGCCTTCCAGCACAACAACGTCAATACCCGGATGTAGGCGCTTAACGTCGCGCAGCAGGCCGGGCAACAAGGTAGACGTCACGGAGGGAAAACTGGCCAGCCGAATGCGCCCGCGGGTGACGTTCCGGCCCCGATCAGCCAGTTCGCGGATGGCGTTCAGCTGCGAAAGCATGTTTCTGGCATGTTCCACCACCTGCTCACCCAGGGCGGTAATCCCGATGTATCGTCGCTCACGGGTAAATACCGGAAAGCCCAGAGAAGCCTCCAGCTGGGCAATGGCCTGGCTGGCGCCGGACTGGGTCATGCCTATCTCCTCGGCAGCACGTGAGATATTGCCGGCATCCGCCACGGCTACCAGCAGGCGCCAGTGTAAAAGATTCATCATGATTATCAGTAGCTCAGCTAATAGTTCTTTTCTATATCATTAATTTTACAGTGCGATCGGCGTTAAATACAGTGTGCTGAGGATCGTACAGGACGTTGTCCGACGGCTTTACACATTAACGGAGACGAGATGAAACTTTATTACGCGCCAGATACCTGTTCATTATCACCGCACATCGTGCTGCGCGAGCTGAACCTTGAATTTGAACTGGTGAGAGTCAACAACAGAAGCAAGATCACCGCTGATGGTCGCGACTTCCTCACCATTAACCCGAAAGGGTATGTTGCTGCGCTTGAGCTGGATGATGGGCAGATCCTCACCGAAGGGCCGGCGATGGTGCAGTACCTCGCCGATCGTAAACCCGAATACGGCCTGGCGCCACGCGCGGGCAGTTGGGAAAGGGTGCGCCTGCAGGAATGGCTTAACTTTATCACCAGTGAAATACACGCGGGTTCGGCGCCGCTGTTTAACTCCGCGCTGGCGGAAGATGTCAAAACGATTTTTCGAGACAAGCTATTCCGACGCTTCGATTTTCTGCAGACGACGCTCAGCGAAAAAACCTATCTGACTGGGCCGTCCTTTAGCGTGGCGGATGCCTACCTCTTCACGGTGCTGGGATGGTGCAAATTCTTCGCTATCCCACTGGATCGCTGGCCAGCGCTATCGTCGTACATGGAAATAATAAATGCCCGTCCTGCTGTACAGGCGGCATTACGGGCTGAAGCGTCTCAACAGGGCAGGTAGAAGGCGACATGCGTAGAGAAGGCCGCACAAGAGAGGCGGCCTTTGGTGTCAGATTGCCAGTTCAGGCATCTACGCCATCACAAACGCGAAAACTTTTTCCGCGTCGAGTGAGGCATAGGGCAGACTTTCAATCACCGCAATAGAACGAGCGTCGCCAACAATCCCTCTTATCTCCGCGACCTTATACTGAATATGCGGCGCAATGAGAAATCCGTCGAAAGCGGGCGCCACGCTGGCAAAATTTTCCAGGCCCACTGCGCTGACAATGAGAGGATGGCCCTTTTTTTCCGCCAGTAACTGTATCTTTTTGGCGAGAGAATTGGCAGTGTTGCCAAACAAACAACATATCAGAAGCTTTTTCATGGTTTTACCTCCTGAGAATTAGTCACAGGATATGACTCGCCATGCGCATAAAATGAGCGCCACCTCATAATTGCGTGAAGAATTCATCATGATGATGCTGACCTTTCTGGCAAAGATGACCGATAGCGAAGATCTTGATAAAGGTCACTGCCACGCCGTGGCGGCGCTTCGTCGTCTGCTGTGGCAGAAGAGGGAGATCAGTGACTGAGTAGGGTGTCCGGGTGGAAATTCCCCGCCGGCCAGTGCCGGCGGGGGGAGTTGACGATTATTCCCAGCGTTTCAGCAGCAGGCTGGCGTTAACGCCGCCAAAGCCAAAACCGTTCGACAGCGCATAACGCATTTTCTGCGGGCGGGCCTGCAGCGCCACCAGATTGAGACCTGCCGCCTCTTCATCGGGGTGATGCAGGTTCAGCGTCGGCGGCACCACCTGATCGCGCAGGGCCTGAATGGTGAAGATGGCCTCGATCCCGCCGGCCGCGCCTAACAGATGGCCGGTGGCGGATTTCGTCGAGGTAATGGCGACCGGATGGGCGCCAAACAGCGTTTTAATCGCCGCCAGCTCACCTTTATCACCTACCTGCGTTGAGGTGGCGTGGGCGTTGATATGGTCAATCTCGTCGACGGTCACCCCGGCCTGGCGAATAGCGGTCTCCATGGCCCGACGTGCGCCGTTCCCGTCTTCCGGGCCAGCGGTCAGGTGATAAGCATCTGCGCTGGTGCCGTAGCCGACCAGCTCGGCCAGCGGCGTGGCGCCGCGCGCCAGCGCGTGCTCCAGTGACTCGATCACGATAAGCCCCGCGCCTTCTCCCATCACAAATCCATCGCGGTCTCGGTCAAAGGGGCGGGATGCGCTTTCCGGCTGGTCGCTGTAGGCGCTGGACAGCGCCCTTGCCGCGGCAAACCCGGCCAGGCTAACGCGATGAATTGCCGCTTCCGCGCCGCCGCAGAGGGCGATATCCGCCTCGCCGCTGCGGATCATCCGCGCCGCATCGCCAATGGCCTGGGCGCCAGCCGCACAGGCGGTGACCGGCGCGCCGATGGGCCCCCGGAAACCGTGGGCGATAGACACATGCCCGGCGGCCAGGTTGGCCAGAAAAGAGGGGATGGTGAACGGCGAGAGGCGACGCGGCCCGCGTTCATCGGTGGTATGTACCGCATTGGCGATCTCGCTGAACCCGCCGATCCCGGTGGCGATCACCGTGGCGGTGCGTTCCTGTTCGGCCTCGGATGCTGGCGACCAACCGGCCTGGGCCAGCGCTTCGCGGGCGGCGACCAGCGCAAACTCAATAAAGCGATCCATCTTTTTGCGCTCTTTCGCCGGGATGGTCGCCAGCGGGTCGAAGCCGTGCAGCGGATCGCTGTCAATGGACGGCACCTGGCCGGCCATTTTGCAGGGAATATCCGCGACCAGCTGCTCGCTGAGCCGGGTGATCCCTGACTTTCCTGCCAGCAGCGATTGCCAGACGTGCTGTACGCCGCAACCCAGCGGGCTGACAATCCCCATCCCGGTGACGACAATGCGTTTAACGGAAACGCCCATAGTTAACTCTCCTGTAGTATTAGTGTGCCGGCGGCTTTTTCATCAAGGGAACCAGCAGCGCGGCAAGCAAAAAACCCATCATGATGAGGTAGAAAGCATCGGAAAATGCCTGGGTTCGCGCCTCCCGCAGCGCCAGCGCGGAAAGATTTTTCAGCGCCGCCGTCTGCGCGGCATCCGGCGAGATCCCCTGGACGGTGAAGTTTGCCGCGCTGCGCTGAACAAAATCGCTCATTGCCAGGTTG
The DNA here is from genome assembly GCF_001807705.1 of Klebsiella sp. HMSC25G12. Classification (NCBI taxonomy): domain Bacteria; kingdom Pseudomonadati; phylum Pseudomonadota; class Gammaproteobacteria; order Enterobacterales; family Enterobacteriaceae; genus Klebsiella; species Klebsiella sp. HMSC25G12. The sequence continues at coordinate 9,734 of NZ_KV789911.1, forward strand.
GCGTTATTCAGATGGTCCGCCAGGCGGCTGTAGTGCAAATTGGTTCTGTCGTTAAGCACCGTGCCGCACAGGGCGATGCCGATGGCGCCCCCGAGGTTGCGCATCAGATTAAACAGCCCGGAGGCCAGCTTCAGGCGCGCGGGCGGCAGGCTGCCCAGCGTCAGGGTCACCGTTGGCGCGACGGCAAACTGCTGCGCCAGTCCACGAAAGGCCTGCGGGAGCAGCAGCTGATCCGCCCCCCAGTCGTGGGTGATCGGAACAAAGCTGTACATCGACACCGCAAAGCCGATCAGCCCGGCCATCAGCAGCCAGCGCAGGTCGACGCGGTTGGCGAGCCACGAATAAAACGGAATAGACATGACCTGGAACAGGCCGGTGGAAAATACCGCCAGGCCGATCTCCAGCGCGCTGAAACCGCGCACGCTCCCCAGATACAGCGGGGTTAAATAGATGGTGGCGAAGATGCCGACGCCGGCCATAAACGAGAAATAGCAGCCGAGGCTGAAGGTTCGATCCTGCAGGGCACGGAGATCCATCACCGGCTGCGGATGGCGCAGGGTGCGGATAACAAAGGCCACGCCGCAGAGCAGGGCGACCCAGGCGGTGGTCGTCAGGGTCGCGTCATCAAACCAGCCCCAGCGCGGACCTTCTTCGAGGGTATATTCCAGGCAGCCGAGGGACAAGGCCAGCAGCAGAATACTGAGATAGTCGGCGCCGCGCAGCAGCGAGGGGTCGGCGCTGTCTACTTTCACCAGCAGCGGCACTGCCACCGCGATGTAAATCCCCGGAACCACGTTGATAAAGAACAGCCAGTGCCAGTTGTAGTTTTCGGTGATCCAGCCGCCCACCGTTGGACCTAGCGTAGGGGCGAGGGAGGCCAGGCCGCCGATCGTCGCCGCGGCAATAACCCGCTGTTTGCCCTGGAAAAAGGCGAAAGCGGTGGTGAACACCAGGGGGATCATCGACCCGCCCGCCAGTCCCTGCAGGGCGCGGAAGGCGATCATACTCTGGATGTTCCACGCCCAGCCGCACAGCAGGCTCATCAGCGTGAAGCCCGCCGCGGAAGCGGCAAACAACCAGCGGGTCGACATGACCCGGGCCAGCCAGCCGGAAAGCGGAATAATAATGATCTCGGCGATCAGATAGCTGGTTTGTACCCAGACGGTTTCATCGTCGCCCGCCGACAGGCCGCCGCCGATATCCCGCAGCGAGGCGGAGACGATCTGGATGTCGATAAGGGCAATAAACATCCCCACGCACATGCTGGCGAAGGCGAAGATCTTCTTCGCCGTCGGCATCGACAGACCCTGCGGGGCGGACAGCGCCTGAACGGTGCTCATCGAGGGCTCTTTTCGTTCACGGTGACGATCACCGACAGTCCCGGGCGCAGGACGTCAAGCTTTGCCCCGTCACCTTCCAGCGCAATGCGGACCGGCACCCGCTGCACGATTTTAGTGAAATTCCCGGTCGCGTTCTCCGCCGGCAGAATGCTGAAGCGTGAGCCGGTCGCCGGCGCCAGGCTGGCGACATGACCCTTAAAGGTATGGTTCGGCAGCACATCGGCGACGATGGTCACCGGCTGACCGGCACGCATATGCGCCAGCTGGTTTTCCTTGAAGTTGGCGTCAATCCACAGGCCGTGCGCGGGTACCAGGGAGAGCAGCTGCGTACCGCTGCTGACGAAGGAGCCGGACCACGCGCGGCGGTTGCCAATCACCCCATCGAACGGTGCGCGAATGTCGGTATAGCTGAGGTTCAGCCTGGCCATCTCGAGGTTAGCCTGGGCCTGCGCCAGGGCAGCCAGGATTTGCTGCTGGCGAGCATCCAGCACCGCCAGCTGACGTTCGGCCACGGTTTTATCCGCTTTGGCCTTCTCCTGCTCGGCATGCGCCCGACGATAATCGGCGGAGGCGTTATCGCGGATCTGTGCGGAAATCGCGCTCGACGCGGCCAGGGCGTTATAGCGTCGGTTGTCGTTAGCCAGTTTTTCGGTTGCCGCCGTGGCGGCGAGTAACGAGGCCGCAGAGCCGGCAATCGTTGCCTGCTGTAGCTGGCGGGTGGCCAGGATATCGGCCAGCGCGGCCTGCTGCGACGCCACTTCTCCGGCGGCTTTCGCGAGGGCGGCGCGATAATCGCGGTCGTCAATGCGGATCAACAGGTCACCTTTTTTCACCGCCATATTGTCCTGCACCGCCAGCTGCTGGATATAGCCGGAGACTTTGCTGGAGATGGCGCTAATGTCGCCGCCGACATAGGCGTCATCGGTGGTCTGCATAAAGCGCCCGGTATGCCACCAGTAAGCGCCGTAGCTCGCTGCCGCCAGGGCGGCAGCGCCCAGGGCCGCCAGGACAAGAATATTTTTCTTACTGGTCGGATTCATTGCTGGCCTCTCTGTAGGGTTCAGGCTGGAATTTTTGCCCGCTATCGCCTTCGCGTTTGCGCAGCAGATATTCATGACGATATTTCATCAGCGGCGAGGCGGCGGGGCCCGGCACCATGGCGTACTTACCCGGAATAATCTCTTCCCCGGTCGCTTTATCCACCATGACTGGCTCCACCCGTCGCTGGGTGGCGGTTTCCACCAGCTGCATCTGACGGCCTTCGGGGGCGAAGTGGCGGTTACCCCATTCCGCCAGCGCCAGCAGCACCATGCGAAAATCGCGGCCGCGTTGCGTAAGGTGGTATTCGTAGCGCGGCGGGGTGCTGCTGTAGCACACCTTCTCCAGCAGCCCGTCGTCGACCAGCGCCTTCAGACGGCGCGACAGAATATTGGGCGCGACGTTGCTGCTTTTCTGGAACTCGTCAAAGCGGGTAAAGCCCGCGAAGGCGTCACGCAGGATCATGATGCTCCAGCTGTCACCGATGCGGCCAAGGCTGCGGGCGATGGGGCAGGGAGCGTGGCAAAGCGGTTCATTTTTCATGGACTGTCCAGTAACCAGGTGGCTTTTGCCAGCAAATTGACATAGTCACTATCAAAATGCAAGTTACTCTTCACGGTACCCAAGGGAGAAGCCGCTCCCGTTTCGCTACGTCGTTTCTCCTTTGAATGCCGAAAAGAGGGACAGTCGCCGCCACCTTATTCCTGCTTTGCCGTAATAAGAGATAAAAATCGCTGATGGCGGATGAAACATTTTAATAATGATAGAAATCGATGTGGTGGGTAATGACCTTTATTAAGGGATGAGATATAAAGTACGGCGAAATGCAAATTAACATTCTCATAACTTATAAAGGTTAAATAAATGAAGCAGGTGGGTATTGTTGGCTGGCGGGGAATGGTAGGCTCTGTATTACTGCAAAGAATGATCGAAGAAAATGATTTCGACGATATTTCAGCGCATTTTTTTAGTACCTCAAGTGCGGGCGGTGTGGGCCCGGTTATTAATGGTAAAAGCGACATCCTTAAAGATGCGAATTCCCTTAGCGCCCTCGCCGAAATGGATATCATCATCACCTGTCAGGGCGGGGATTATACCAAAGCCATCTATCCAGCGTTAATTAACCATGGCTGGCAAGGTTACTGGATTGACGCCGCTTCGGCGCTGCGGATGGATGAAAAAGCCTGCATTATTCTCGACCCGGTCAACCGCGATAATATCGATCGTGCCGTGAAAGCAGGAGTGAAACTGTTTGTTGGCGGCAACTGCTCCATTACGCTGAGCCTGATGGGGCTGGCCGGGCTGATCAAGGCTGACCTGATCGAATGGATGAGCGTGATGACCTATCAGTCTGCCTCCGGAGCGGGCGCCAAACAGGTGCGGGAATTAATCGCGCAAAGCGCTTATATCAGTCAGCATTTATCTGCGGATGAACTGACGGCATCAGGTTCAGTACTGCCATTGGTAAATAAAGTGAGTGAGCTGATTAACAGCGCGGGTATGCCGGTGGAGAATTTTGGCGTCCCGTTGATGGGCAGCATCATTCCCTGGATCGACAGCGATTTAGGCGATGGAAACAGCCGCGAAGAATGGAAGGGCGAGGCGGAAACCAATAAAATTCTTGGCCTTGCGCCCGGCACCATTCCGGTCAATGGCTTATGCATTCGGGTCGGCGTGATCCGCTGCCACAGCGCTGCCATTACCCTTAAACTTAAACGTGAGGTCAGCGAAGCGGAATTCGCTGAGTTAGTCACCCATTCCCATCCATGGGTAAACTATGTCCGCAATAATAAGCAAGAGAGTGTCAGTCAATTGACCCCGGCTGCTATTAGTGGTTCGCTGCAGGTAGGAATTGGCCGCTACAAGACAATGTCGTTAAATAATGAACCCGTCTACTCGGTGTTAACGGTTGGCGATCAGCTACTGTGGGGTGCGGCGGAACCCCTGCGCCGCATGTTAAATATCCTGCTGGGCAAAATATAGTTACGGTCATCCGGGGAAAGCCCTCGCGCGCAGGCGGTTAAGACAAATGTTTAACGAAGCGTTTGCGGACCTCCTTGTAGCCGTTATTTTCATAAAATTGATGCTCTCTGATTCTTTTTTCACTGCTTGAAAGTTCGATCTGAGCGCATTGTTTATCGCGGGCGAGGCGCTCTGCGGCATGGAGAAGTTGCTGGCCTATCCCTGATCCACGTGATGATTCCTCAATGATCAGCGCGGAAATTAATGCCCATAAACGGTTCTCATGTACCGGTAAAATAAAATTGATAACGATTACGCCACACACGGCGTTTTCTGTTTCCGCCACCAGCGCACTCATCATACTCTGCGGGGCAGTGATGCGTTGTTCTAAGATCGCCGTCTCCGTCTGATAGCCCAGCTGCAGAAATAGCGTTTTCAGCGAGGGGATATCTTTTGATTCAGCCGCTCTGATGAACACCATGGTCTTCGACTCCAAATAGCGTGTTACCGGACCGGAAGCGGGCCGGTGGATACCTTATTCTCCGGTCCGCTCCCGTATACGCCACTCAGTCCATCAGACTGACCTGGGCGGCGACAATGCGCCAGCCGTAGGGGAAGCGTACCCAGGTCTGCTGCTGGCGGCCCAGGCGGGCGCTGCCTTCGCGGGTGAACTCGGTGCTGCACACCGCCATATCCGCGCCAAAGGTAGTAATGGTGGTATGGCGCAGATCGCGGGCCAGACCGGCGGCGGGGCGGGCGGCGCGAAAGGCGCGGATCGCCTCGATGCCATACAGATTTTCGCCGGCTCCCAGCCGTACGGTGCGCGGGTCGTGCCAGAACAGCGCATCCAGCGCCTCGATGTTATTGCTGACCAGCGCCTCTTCATACTGATAAAACGCCGCCGTCACCTCGGCGAGGATCGCCGGGCGGTCTACATTATCCATATTGATCATGCTGCACTCTCCGCCACTCGGGCATCGGTAATGCCCATCGCTTCCAGCGCCCGCGCGGCGCGAAGACAGGCTTGTTCGTTAAACGGCGCGGCAATCAGCTGCAGGCCAATCGGCTTACCGCTGGCGGTACGCAGGGGCACGGTCACCACCGGCAGACCGAGGAAGGAGATCGGCTGCGTTAGCATTCCCATGCTGGCGCGCACCGGCAGCGGCTGGCCGTTAATTACCATCTCCTCCGCGCCTATCGGCGTGGCGCTGCATGGGGTGGCGGGGGCGATCAGCACGTCGGCCTGGCTGAACAGGGATTTCATTGCCTGGCGAGCATGACGGCGAAAACGCTGAGCCTGCAGATACCATGCGGAGGGGATCATCGCTCCGGCAAGCAGCCGCTCGCGGGAGTGAGGTTCAAAACGCTCTGGCGAGTGGCGAAGATCCGTCAGGTACTGATTGCCGCCTTCGCTGGCGCTGATGATAAAGGCCGCCGAGCGGGCCAGCGCGGCATCCGCGAACTGCAGCTCGCTGTCGGCGCCCAGCGCGTGGGCGACCCGATCCACGGCCGCCCGGGCGTCGTCATCGCACCAGGTGGTGAAATAGCCGCCCAGCCGCGCGCAGCGCAGCCCCTCCAGTCCGCGCTCCAGCAGATTGCCGGTGCGCTCGCTGGCTTTATCAGCCTGAAAGTCATCGGCCGGGTCGCGCCCCTGCAGGGCGTCATACACCGCGGCGAGGTCGGCCACCCGGCGGGCAAAAGGACCAATATGATCCAGGCTGGCGACAAACGGATGGCTGCCAGAGCGCGAAAGGCGACCGAAAGTGGGTTTCAGGCCAAAGATCCCGCACAGCGACGCGGGGACGCGGATCGAGCCGTTGGTGTCGCTGCCGAGGCTGAAATGGACCAGCCCGGCCGCCACCGCCGCGGCCGAACCGCCGGACGATCCGCCGGCGATCCGCGACAGATCGTGCGGATTGCGCGTCGCGCCATAGTGGCTGTTTTCAGTGGTAAAGCCGTAGGCGTAGGCGTCCATATTGAGCATCCCGCTGAGCAGGGCGCCGGCGCTGTGCAGCTGGCGCACCGCCCAGCTGTCGCTGGTCGCCGGCGGCCGGTCGCTCAGCAGTTCCGCCCCGGCGAGGGTGGTATGCCCGGCGACATCAAACAGATTTTTCACTGCGTAAGGAATCCCTGCCAGCGGCGGCAGGGGGCGCTTTTCCCGGCGCAGGGCGTCAATGCTGTCGGCCTCCGCCAGCATGCGCTGGGCGGTGACCTCGGTCCAGGCGTTGATCTGCGGATTCACGCGGGCGATGTCGTCCAGCGTCTGGCGGGCGATCTCCCGGGCGCTGAGTTCGCCCTCGTGCAGCGCACGCTGGATCTCGGCGATGGTGAAGTGATGAAGAGTCATGCTTTATACACCCCCGCAATCTCCTCGCGCGGCCCGAGGGGATAGTCCATCAGCGGCTGCGCCATGGCGGCGATGCGGGCAAACTGGCGCTCCAGCTCTTCACGACGGGGTGCATCCAGCTCCAGGTGCAACAGGTGAGTCATCTGCGTCAGATACTCGCTCCAGTCTGGCTGTGTGGTCATGGTCTGCTCCTTAGTATCCGGCGGCGGCGCCGTTGCTGCGTGGATCGGTCGCCCCTTCAAGCAGGCCGTTGGGATGGCGGACAATGGCGCCGGCGTGGCCCATCGCTTCGCTGAAATCAGCCAGCACTTCCACTTCGTGCCCCAGCTCGCGCAGTCGCGCGATACAGGCGGGGGCAAAGCGTCCCTCCAGCTTCAGTGAATCGGAGGACTGGCCCCAGGTGCGGCCCAGCAGCCAGCGCGGACGGGAGATGCTCTCCTGCAACGGCACCCCCTGCAGGATATAGCGAGTAAACAGCGCCGCCTGAGTTTGCGGCTGACCGTCGCCGCCCATCGAGCCATAGACCATCACCCGGCCATCGTTCAGGCGGGCGGCGGCAGGGTTGAGGGTATGGAATGGCTGTTTGCCAGGGGCCAGCGCCAGGAGATGCTGCGGATCGAGGCTGAAGGCCGCCCCGCGGTTTTGCCAGACGATCCCAGTGTCCGGGAGCACCACGCCGCTGCCGAACTCGTGATAGATACTCTGAATAAATGACACTGCCAGTCCGCTGTTATCCACGACGCCCATCCAGACGGTATCGCCCGGGCCTTTGCCGCGGCCCCAGGGGGAAGCGCTGGCGTCGTCGATGCTGTCGGCCAGCGGCTGCAGGGCTTCCGGGGTGAGCAACTGCTGTACATCCACATCCAGATGGCGTGGATCGGTGATATGCGCATCGCGCAGGGCAAATGCCCGCTTGGTGGCTTCGACAATACGGTGCACCGTTTGCGCGTCGTCGGCATCGGCCATGTTCAGGCGGTCGGTGATGCCAAGGATCGCCAGCGACACCAGTCCCTGCGTCGGCGGCGCAAGATTCCACAGCGTGCCCTGCTGGTGCTGGAGCGTCAGCGGCGCCGGACGCCGGGCGCGGTGGGCCTGCAGGTCGCCGAGGGTGATCGGCATCCCCAGCGCGGCCATACCCTGCGCGAGACGCTCGGCCAGCGGCCCGCGATAGAAACTGTCGAGACCGTCGCTGGCCAGCATGCGCAGGGTACCGGCGAGGGCGGGCTGGCGAAAGCGGCTGCCGGGCCGCGGGGCCTCGCCCGATACCAGCCAGGTTTCGCTGAAGCCCGGCTGATGGCGCAACTCTTCCAGTTTGCTGGCGGTGGCGTGGGCTTGCGAGGCGGTGACCGGAATACCGTCTTCGGCATAGCCGATCGCATCGGCCAGCAGGCGGGCCACCGGCAGCGCGCGGCCGGTTAAGTCCCGTGAAATACGCAGCGCCTCGTCCCAGCCGCTGACGGTGCCGGCGACGGTCAGCGCGGCCTGCGGTCCCCGGTGGGGAATATGCTGCCGTCCGGCGTAGGCCTCGAGGGTCGCCAGCGATCCGGCCGCCCCGCTGGCGTCAATGGCGATGGGGTCTCCCTCAGGCGGTACGATCAGCCAGAAGCCATCGCCGCCGAGGCCATTCATATGGGGATAGACGACGGCGATGGCCGCCGCGGCAGCCACCATCGCTTCAATGGCGCTGCCGCCCTCGCGCAGGATCGCCAGCGCGCTCTGACTGGCGAGGTGATGGGGGGCCACCGCCATGCCGTGGGTCGAAACGTTGCTACTGTGCATAAATTATCCTTTCTGAACGAATCACCCGCAGAACACTGCAAAAGCTGTTCCATCTCTGAACGTTTCGTTTCATTGATAAAAACAATGACCAGAATTTTCCCACTGGCACGCTATGTGTAAGGCATAGCAGATACAGTATGATGAGGGATGGATGATGAAACGAAAGTTACAGGGGCGCTATGCAACAACTCGATGAACGACTGAAAGGGCAATACGCCTCGCTGTCGCCGCAGGAGCAGCGGGTGGCGGATTTCATCTTTGACCACTTTGATGACCTGATAAGCTACAACAGCGCCGAGCTGGCGCAGCTGAGCGGCGTGTCGAAAGCCACCGTCAGCCGGCTGTTCAAGCGCCTCGGTTATGACAAATATAAGGATATGCGCGATGAACTGCGCACCCTGCGCCAGAGCGGGATGCCGCTCACCGACCAGCGCGACGCGGTGCAGGGTAACACGCTGCTGGCGCGCCATTATAAGCAGGAGATGGCGAATCTCACCCAGTGGGTCAACGCCCTCGACGCCCGCCAGTTCGCCGAGGCGCTGACGGCGATGGTGGCCGCGCGCCGCATTGTGGTGGTGGGCATGCGTAACGCCTATCCGGCGGCGCTGCATCTGCGCCAGCAGCTGCTGCAGGCCCGCGGCCAGGTGCTGGTGCTGCCCCAGCCGGGCCAGAGTCTCAGCGAAGAGCTGGTCGATCTGACCGCCGATGATCTGGTGGTAATGATGGCGTTTCGCCGCCGGCCGCGAATAGTACGCCCGCTGCTGCAGCAGCTGCAGCGCGACGGGGTGCCGGTCCTGTTAATGTGCGAGCCGCAGGCCCACAGCCTGTTTCCGCTCTCCCGCTGGCAGCTCTGCGCGCCGCTGGACAGCGTCTCCGCCTACGACAGCTATGCCTCGGTCAACAGCCTGATTAATCTGCTGGCCAATGCCTTTCTCCATGAAACGCTCGACAGCGGTCGTCCGCGCATCCACGATATCGCCACGCTTTATCAGCAACTGGACGAGCTGGAACAACGCTAATGGGGCGCCAGCGTGGTGCTGTGCATTATTATGGTGCAAGAAAAATCACGTGATGGCGCCGCCGCTCGCTGAACACTTTCCCGTTAACGCTTGTCCTTTCTCACTTTTTGTTTTAATTCCTCGCCAACTCTCGCCTCGTCTGTATCTGGCACATTAGTTGCAAAAACAGATTAAAAGAATCTTTTGTTTCATGCTAACGTAACGGGTAAACATCATGAAGAAACTGTTGATCGCACTGGCCGGGGCCGCTTGTCTCCTTTCGTCTGTTTCTGCCGCGCAGGCTGACCAGCTCCAGGATATTGAAAAACGCGGCGTCATTCGTATTGCCGTGCCTCAGGATTTTCCGCCGTTCGGCTCGGTGGGCACCGACCTGCAGCCGCAGGGGTATGACATCGATATGGCGCGCTATCTGGCGAAATCGATGAAGCTCAAGCTGCAGCTGGTCCCGGTGACCAGCGCCAACCGCGTGCCGTATCTGCAGACCGATAAGGTGGACCTGGTGATCTCCAGCCTCGGCAAGAACGCCGAGCGCGAGAAGGTGATCGACTTCAGCCGCGCCTACGCGCCGTTCTTCCTCGGCGTGTTTGGCCCGAAAGGGGCGGAACTGAAGGACGCGGCCGCGCTGAGCGGTAAAAGCATCGGGGTGACCCGCGGGGCAGTGGAAGATATGGTACTGACCAGCGTGGCGCCGCAGGCAGCGCAGATTAAGCGCTACGAGGATAATAACACTACGCTGTCGGCTTACCTGTCCGGTCAGGTGCAGTATGTCGCGACCGGCAATCTGGTGGTGGCGGCCATCTCCCGGCAGAACGCCGACAAAGCGCCGGTCCCGAGCTTTATGCTGAAGGACTCGCCGTGCTTTATCGGTCTGAAAAAGAACGAACCGGCGCTGAAGGCGAAAGTGGATACCCTTATCGAGCAGGGCATTAAGGACGGCACCCTCAACGGTCTGTCTGAGAAGTGGCTGAAAGCGCCACTGCCTGCCAGCCTCGGCGCGTAAGGTCTGGGGATGACGGAGCAACTTCATTTCTCTGAGCTCTGGCCGCACTGGCCGGAGCTGCTGGCCGGCCTGTGGGTGACGGTGCAGTTGACGGTGCTGGCGACGATCGGCGGGCTGGCGATCGGCATCCTCGGGGCGGCGATCCGCAGCGGGCGCCCGGGAATGCTCAGCCGGGTATGGGGCGGATATGTGGAAATCATCCGCAACACGCCGTTTGTGGTGCAACTCTTTTTTATCGTCTTTGGTTTACCGAACCTTGGACTGAAGATGACCGCCGGTGAAGCGGCGCTGCTGGCGATGGTGGTTAACCTCGGCGCCTATAGCACCGAGATCGTCCGCGCCGGTATTCAGGTGACGCCGAAGGGCCAGTGGGAAGCCGGTCGCGTGCTCGGGCTTAGCAGGACGCAAACCTTCGTTCGCGTCGTATTGCCCCCGGCGCTGCAGCGGATTTACCCGGCGCTGGTCAGCCAGTGCATCATCGTGATGCTCGGCTCGTCAGTGGTGTCGCAGGTCTCCTATGAGGAGCTGACCTTCGCCGCCAACCTGATCCAGTCGCGGACATTTTTGAGCTTTGAGGTCTATCTGGTGACCACCGGGATCTACTTAGCGTTATCGATAGCGATGCGCCAGCTGCTGATGGCGGCGGGGCGTAAATGGCTGGGGGTACAGGCCTGATGACCACTTTTACTGACTGGGACATTATCCGCAACCTGCTGCTGGCCGGTCGCTGGACGGTGCTGCTGTCGCTGGTCGCGTTCACCGGCGGGGCGCTGGTCACCTTACCGTTACTGCTGCTGCGCCTCACCGGCGGACGCCAGGTGAAACGGTTGATCCGCGGCTACATCGAGCTGTTTCAGGGCACGCCGCTGCTGATGCAGCTGTTTCTGGCATTCTTTGGCGTGGCGCTGTTCGGCATCGACGTCTCGGCGTGGACCGCCGCCTCGGTCGCTCTGACGCTCTACACCAGCGCCTTTTTGCTGGATATCTGGTTCGGCAGCATTCGCGCGCTGCCCAAAGGCCAGTGGGAAGCCTCGCGGTGTCTCGGGCTGAGCTTCGGCCAGACCTTGTACCGGGTGGTGGCGCCGCAGGCGCTGCGCATTGCCATCGCGCCGACGGTGGGCTTTGCCGTACAGGTGATCAAAGGCACGGCGCTGGCATCGATTATCGGCTTTGTGGAGCTGACCAAGGCCGGGACGATGCTGACCAACGTCACTTATCAGCCGTTTAAAGTGTTTGCCCTGGTGGCGCTGGGCTATTTCATTCTGTGCTATCCGCTGTCCCGCTACAGCCGCTATCTGGAGAACAAATTCAATGCCTCTCATCACCATTAATCAGATGCAGAAGTACTACGGCGACAACCATGTGTTGAAGGGCGTCGATCTGGATATCGACATGGGGGAAGTGATCTCGATCATCGGCCGCAGCGGCTCGGGTAAAAGCACCCTGCTGCGCTGTATCAATGGTCTGGAGGGCTACCAGGAGGGCAGTATCAAGCTCGGGGGCATGACCATCACCGACCGCGATTCACAGGCCCGGGAGATCAGCCGCTCCATCGGCATGGTGTTCCAGAACTTTAACCTGTTCCCGCACATGACGGCGCTGGAGAACGTCATGCTGGCTCCGCGGCGGGTACTGAAGAAGTCCCAGGCCGAATGCCTGGAGCTGGCGCAGCGGATGCTGGAGAAGGTCGGTCTTGGCGACCGTCTGGATTACTATCCGGCCAATCTCTCCGGCGGCCAGCAGCAGCGCGTGGCCATTGCCCGGGCGCTGGCCATGTCGCCGAAAGTTTTACTCTGTGACGAAATCACCTCGGCACTCGACCCGGAACTGGTGGGTGAAGTGCTGAAGGTGCTGGAGCAACTGGCGGCGGAAGGTATGACGCTGATCCTCGTCACCCATGAAATGAACTTTGCCCGCGAAGTGGGCGACCGCGTGGTGTTTATGCATCAGGGACGCGTCTGGGAGCAGGGCGACAGCAAAACGCTGTTCGCCAGCCCGCAGACCAGCGAACTGAAACAGTTTATCTCCTCGGTGCGCGGTCTTAACTAACGTAAGGAATGGCAGATGGATATCACTCAGTTTTCGCAAATTAACCCGCCGCAGCGCCTGCTGATGGGGCCGGGGCCGATCAATGCCGACCCGCGCGTGCTGCGCGCCATGTCGAGCCAGCTGGTTGGCCAGTACGATCCGGCGATGACCCACTACATGAATGAAGTCATGGCGCTCTACCGCGGTGTGTTTCGCACCGAAAATCGCTGGACGATGCTGGTCGACGGCACCTCGCGCGCCGGGATCGAAGCGATTCTGGTGTCGGCGATCCGTCCGGGTGACAAAGTGTTGGTGCCGGTGTTCGGCCGGTTTGGACATCTGCTGTGCGAGATCGCGCGTCGTTGCCGGGCAGAGGTGCACACCATCGAGGTGCCGTGGGGCGAGGTCTTTACGCCGGATCAGGTTGAGGACGCGATCAAGCGCGTGCGCCCGCGCCTGCTGCTCACCGTGCAGGGCGATACTTCCACCACCATGCTGCAGCCGCTGGCGGAGCTGGGGGAGATTTGCCGTCGTCACGAAGTGCTGTTCTATACCGACGCCACCGCGTCGCTCGGCGGTAACCCGCTGGAAACCGACGCCTGGCAGCTGGACGCCGTGTCCGCCGGGATGCAGAAGTGCCTGGGCGGTCCTTCCGGCACCTCGCCCATCACCCTCAGCCCGCGGATGGAAGAGGTCATCCGCCGCCGCCGCTGCATTGAGCAGGGGATCCGCACCGATGCGCATCACGACGGCGTCGACGAGATGATCTACTCCAACTATTTCGATCTCGGCATGGTGATGGATTACTGGGGGCCGGAGCGCCTTAACCACCATACCGAAGCGACCTCGGCGCTGTTCGCCGCCCGGGAGTGCGCGCGCCTGATCCTCCAGGAGGGACTCGACAACGGCATCGCCCGCCACAAACTGCACGGCGATGCGCTGCTGAAGGGCATCCAGGCGATGGGGCTCGAGACCTTTGGCGACCTGCGGCACAAAATGAATAACGTGCTGGGGGTGGTGATCCCCAACGGGGTCAACGGCGATCAGGTACGCAAACTGATGCTGGAAGATTTCGGCATTGAAATTGGCACCTCGTTTGGTCCGCTGCACGGTAAAGTCTGGCGCATTGGCACCATGGGCTATAACGCGCGTAAAGACTGCGTGATGCAGACGCTCAGCGCGCTGGAAGCGGTCCTGAACTACCTCAAGTTCACCACCACTCAGGGCGCGGCGATGCAGGCGGCCTGGGATCACTACCGCACCGAGGCCACCCTATGAGTGATACCGCCCGCCAGCAGGCGGAGAGAGAAGCGGCTGCCAGCCGGGTGATGGCGCGTGCCGATCGGCTGGCCACCCTTAGCGAAACCGCCGATGCCCTGACCCGGGTCTATCTGTCGCCCGAGCATCTGCAGGCCAACCAGTTGGTGGGCCAGTGGATGCAGGCTGCCGGCATGATGGTGTGGCAGGACAGCGTCGGCAACATCTGCGGACGCTATGAAGGACAACAGGAGGGGGCGCCGGCGGTGCTGCTGGGCTCTCATCTTGACACCGTGCGCAACGCCGGGCGCTACGACGGCATGCTCGGCGTGCTGGCGGCGATTGAGGTGGTCCAGCGTCTGCACCAGCAGGGGCGACGGCTGGCAAAGGCAATCGAGATCGTCGGCTTTGGCGATGAAGAGGGCACCCGCTTTGGTATTACCCTGCTCGGCAGCCGCGGCGTCACCGGCACCTGGCCTGAAAGCTGGCTGTCACAGTGCGATACCGACGGCGTGAGCGTCGCCCAGGCGCTGGTGAATGCCGGACTCGATCCGGCGCGGATCGGCCACGCGGCCCGTCATCCGCGGGATATCGCCGCCTATCTGGAACTGCATATCGAGCAGGGGCCGTGCCTGGAGCAGGCGGGGCTGGCGCTCGGCGTGGTGGAGGCGATTAACGGCGCCAGACGGCTGAACTGCCGCTTTACCGGCGAAGCTGGCCATGCCGGCACGGTGCCGATGCTCCACCGCAAGGACGCCCTCGCCGCGGCGGCGGAATGGATGGTGCAGGTGGAAAACCTGACCCGGCAGCGCGGCGGTAACCTGGTGGCGACGGTCGGCACCCTGCGCTGTGCGCCGGGCGCGGTGAACGTGATACCGGGCGAGGTGCAGTTGACGCTGGATATTCGCGGCCCGCAGGATGCGCCGCTGACGGCGCTGCTGGATGAGCTGCTGGGCGAGGCGCAGGCCATTGCCGGGCGTCGCCAGCTGCGTTTCGCCGCCGAGGAGTATTATCGCATCGCCGCCACCGCCTGCGACAGTCACCTGCAGGCGGTGCTGGGCGAGGCGGTAGCGGCGGTGCAGGGGCGTTCGCTGACGCTGCCGAGCGGCGCAGGGCATGATGCTATCGCCATCGCCGAGCGCTGGCCATCGGCGATGCTGTTTGTGCGTTGCCTGGGGGGCGTCAGCCATCACCCGGCGGAGTCGGTCACCGCCGCCGACGTCGGGCTGGCTATCGACGCTTTCTCCCGGGCGGTAGAGAAGGTGGCCGACGCCTGATCGCGCCGGTCACCGTGCCCCGGCTGGCGGCTTTACACCGCCAGCTGGTTGACCACCTCGGCGACGGAGGTGATGGCATGGATGTTGCCGATCCCCGCGCCCACCGAGATATATCCCTCATCGGTATTCCCCTCCAGCATGCCCAGCCGCATCCCGCGCAGACCACCCATCGCCTGGGCCAGCTCGGTCCTGGAGGCGCCGGCCCGGTCCATGGCCACCAGTGTGTCGCTCAGTTTGCCGGGCAGCGCGCGGTAGTAGTCCGGCAGAGTACGGAACAGGCGCAGATCCAGACCGTTGGCGGCCACAATTTTCGCTTTCACCGAGTCGGGAACCCGGCTTTCGATGGTGCTGATAAATACCGAACCGGCGAAGACGCCCTCCGCCCCCAGGGCATGAACGGCGCGCGCGCCCCGGGCGTCGGTGATCCCTCCGGCGGCCATCACCGGAACCCGCTGTACCGCGTCAACGATCAGCGGGACGATGGTGAAGGTCCCGAGGGCGGTCCCCGGCAGCGTGCCGCCTTCGTCAAAGCCGGTGGCGACAATAATATCCGCTCCGGCCTGCTCCGCGCGGCGGCTGTTCTCCGGCGTCGGGTTGATGTCACGATAGATAATGGTGATCCCGGCGGCTTTCAGTTCGTCGAACAGCGCCGGTTTTAACGAACCGTCGCCGTAGCCGGTGTAGACCACCACCTTAACCCCTTCCTCTTTGATCACCGGCAGGATCGCCGGCGTCCAGATGTCATTTTCCGCCGTCGGGATCAGGTTGACGCCAAAGGGTTTCTCCGTCAGCTGTTTGGTTTTGCGGATCTCTTCGCGCATTTTCTCGGCGGTGGCCTCCGGGGTGGAGACGGCGGTTGCCGCCGTCAGTCCGGCGTTCGGGCCCAGCACGCCAAGCCCACCGGCGTTGCCGACGGCCGCCACCAGACGAGCATCGGTTAGCCAGGAGAGCGGCCCCTGGACCACCGGTTTTTCAATACCCAGAATACGGGCGACGCGGTTAGGTTGCATGATATTTTTCCTTGTATGTTAATAAGTTATAAATTTGTTCGCCCCAGCGATGCGGCAATGAGGGCAGTGTAGGCGCCTTTATTGTTTTAAAAAATGAGCAAAAACTTTCATCACTATTATTAAATTAGTAATAATGTGAGCCGATGAAGAGGTGGGAGGCGGGCCATCATGCAAATGAATCTGTTTGAAAATATTAAAATTTTTATTGAAATCGTCGATGCCGGCAGCTTTGCCCAGGCGGCTGAAAATTTGCAGATCCACCGACCGGCGGTGACCAAAGCGCTGCAGCAGCTGGAGCAGGAGAGCGGGGTCCGGCTGCTGCAGCGCACCACCCGGCGTCTGTATCTTACGCCGGAGGGGGAAGAGTTTTATCGTCGCAGCAAACCGTTGCTCTCCCAGGCCGACGATCTGCTGGAGTCGTTCGCGCCGGACCGGCCGATCCGCGGTCAGCTGCGCGTTGATATGCCGATCGCCTTTGCCCGGCTGCTGGTGATCCCGCATCTGCCGGATTTTTATCAGGCCCATCCGGAGGTGGAGATTGTCCTCAGCAGCTCCGACGTACGCCGGGATATGCTGCGCGATGGTCTGGATTGCCTGCTGCGGGTGGGGGATCTTGAGGATGGCGACTATGTGGCGCGTTCGCTGGGGGAGGTGGCGTTAACCACCTGCGCCAGTCCGGGCTATCTGGCGCGCTATGGGGTGCCCGCGACGCTGGAGGACCTGCAGTCGCATCTGGCGGTGAACTGGGTGAACAGCAGCAGCCGGCAGATTATGCCCTGGCGATTCCAGACCCCGGAGGGCATCAGGCAGATCGCCATCCCCGGTAAACTGGTGCTGGACAACTCTGAAGTATTTACTGCCGCCGGGCTGGCGGGGCTGGGGATGCTGCAGGGGATGCGATTCTTTTTGCAACCTTATATCGACAGCGGGCAACTGGTGGAAATTTTGCCGGACTTTCCGGCGCCGCGTCGACCGTTGTCGCTGCTCTATCCGCACCGGCATCTGTCGCATAAGGTGCGGGTCTTTGCCGACTGGTTGCAGGGGCTGGTAGCGACGCTGGATCGATCGGTGTCGGCTTGACTCTGCCGACTGAGCGATTATATATAAAATGTGAATGCTATTAAGCAATGAATCACAAAGCTGGATAACGACTTAACCTGTAAGGGAATGCTGATGAAACTCTGGAATAAAACACTACTTGCTTCCGCCCTGTGTCTGACACTGTTTGGCTGCGACGATGCGTCGAAAGTGGATAACAAACTGGATAAGGCCAAAGATAATGCGGAGCAGATGAAGGATGCCGCGGCGGACAAAGCGCAGGCGATTAAACAGGATGCGGATAAGCAAATCGATACGCTGAAAAGCCAGGCCGACGCCGAGGCCGACCGCCTGAAGGATCAGGCCAGCGCCATCAAGGCGGAGGCGGACAAGAAAGCGGATGCCATCGCCCAGCAGGCGAAAGCCCAGGCCGATGCCGTGAAGCAGAACGCAAAGCAGGAAAGTGACCGCATAGTCAAAGAGGCGGGTCAAATCAAAGACAATGCCATCGGCGACGCCAATCAGCTCTCGGCGGAGGCGGCGAGCAAAACCAAGGCCATCCAGGACAGTATCGCGGCGGACAAACAGCACACCACGCCACCGCCCGCCCAGCAGTAACCTGCGCTGTTTGCCTCACCCGCGCCAGGAAATATAGGGAGCGGAGCCTGATAGATTGCCCGGCGGCGCTGCGCTTGCGCGGGCCTACGCAGGGGGTGGGTTGGCTGCGCAATGACCGGGCATCACCCTTGTGTAGGCCGGGCAAGGCGTCGTCGTCGCCCGGCACGTGGACCGCAATAACATCCTGCTCAGGGGTATCTTACGATACCCCTTTTTTATGCGCGCTGCGGGTTCAACGGTTTGGCAGCAGGGTGCCTTTCAGGCCGTGTGGCTCGGAGCGCAGGTACTGCGAAGGGACGCGAACCTGGGCGCCGAGGCTGGCGGCGGCGTGCCACGGCCAGTGCGGATCGTAGAGTACCGCGCGGGCGAGGGCGATCAGGTCGGCATCGCCATCCTCCAGCGCCGCTTCCGCCTGCTGCGGATCGGTGATCAGCCCCACGCCAATCACCGGGATGGCAACCTGCTGGCGAATGTCGTGGGCGAATGGCAACTGATAACCCGGTCCGACGGTGATCGACTGCTGCGGCGACAAGCCGCCGCTGGAGACGTGAATATAGTCGCTGCCCAGCGCTTCCAGCTGCTGGCTAAACTGAATGGACTGCTCGCAGTCCCAGCCGCCATCGACCCAGTCGGTAGCCGACAGCCTGACGCCCACCGCCATGGTGTTGCCCACCGCCTCGCGGATCGCGTTAAACACTTCCAGCGGATAGCGCAGACGGTTTTCCAGAGAACCGCCGTACTCATCTCGGCGCTGATTGCTGAGCGGCGAGAGAAACTGGTGCAGCAGATAGCCGTGGGCGGCGTGCAGTTCAATCAGCTCAAAGCCCAGACGCTGGGCGCGCAACGCGCTGGCGACAAACGCCGCTTTGATGCGCGCCATATCGGCAAGGCTCAGCTCGGCGGGGGCGCGGTCGCCATCGTGAAACGCCACGGCGGAGGGGGCAACGGTTTGCCAGCCACCCTCATTAAGGGCCAGCTGATGACCACCCTGCCACGGGGCCGCGCAGGAGGCTTTGCGTCCGGCGTGCCCCAGCTGGATCCCCAGGCGGATCGGCGACCAGGCCCGAATATCCTCTACCACCGCGCGCAGCGCGTTTTCGGTTTCATCATCCCACAAACCCAGATCCCCCGGCGAGATACGTCCCGCTGGCTCTACCGCCGTGGCTTCCAGAATTAACAGGCCAGCGCCGGAGAAAGCCAGCTGACCAAGATGGATCCGGTGCCAGGAGGTGGCTTTACCCTCGTCGGCAGAGTACTGGCACATGGGGGCAATAACGATGCGGTTATCCAGCGCCAGCTGACCAATACGCGTCGCGCTAAAAAGATGGCTCATGAGTACCTCGTAAAAGTTAGACAGGGTCTTGCATGGGGGCGAACAGTCACTGTTTATAGCACGCCTGTTTACCCTTCTTTATTCGGATATTGCGTTTAAGCAGCCCGCTATTCGATAAACCACAGGCGGCGCCGGCGGCCCGTTGCCTGCTGCGACACGGCACGGGCCATCGCGCTGCCAATCTCGGCGCTGGCCGTCAGCCCCTGCACAAAGGGACGATCGTGCATCAGCCAGGGAAGGGCGCCGAAAGCGACCCGGCCGCGCAGCGTCTCGGGCGCCTGCAGCGTGTAGTCATCGCCGACGTCCGGAATGTCGTCGCCGCAGGCCAGCAGCTGCTGGCGCAGCGATGGGAAGGGCAGGTCCCGGGTTTTCAATGCTTGTTGCCCGCGGGCATCGATAAACACATCGAATTCACAGCGCTGCTGATGATGGACAATCAGCGTTCGGTGAGACTCGCGCTGCAGGTCATAATCCTCGCCGAGCGCCACAATACGCAGAATACCGGCCTGGTGCAGGGCCAGCAGCCGGCGAATGGATTCCGGCGGGATGGCGGCATAGTTATCGATAAACACCCGGGCGAGCCCGCGCCGGAAGCGGCGGCTGTCCTCGTCGTTGAGTTCCGGCACCACGCTTTCAATCGCCTCGTGCAGGCGGAGAATGGCATAGCGCCAGGGCACCGTGTGGTGTTCGCGTTTATTGCGCTCCACCTCCTGCAGATTGCGTTGCGCCCACTGGAACGGGTCATGGGTGAGACGGTCGGCAAACCAGGCCTCGGCGATGCTGTCAGGCGTTAGCTGGCGCAGCCCCGTCGCCTCGCACCAGGCCGGGGCGGCATATTCCAGCTCCTGCACGACCAGCTCGAATACCCGATCCAGTAGCCCGTCACTGCCCTGCGCGACGGCAGCCTCAAGGGCGGCAGGGGTGGCGATCTCCAGCGGCTCCCATGGGATCGGACAGTAAAAATCGGCTTCCGGGAGCACCCCATTGCGCGACAGCAGGGTGATCTCCAGCGCCTCGCTGCCAGGATGGAGGGTAAAATGGGTCGTTTTGTCGTTCTCAGTATGGAAAACACCATGCTGGGCCACCACGGCGATGGCGGCATCAATGGCGCTTAAAGAGGTCCCGAGGATCCCGACCCGACAGGGCGCGATCCGGACGTCCATCAGTCCGGTCCACGGGCTGGGGAAATACTGTCGACTGGCGCGCTCTTCCTCAGGCCACAGATGGCCGGTGGCAATCGCCACCAGGTCGACGATAACCGGTTCTGCCGCGCTATCAGTGTGGATGGCGATCCCGGCGGGCTGGACGGCAATATCCGTCACTTCACAGGATTCACAAACGCTAACGATGAAGCCGGCGTCCCGGGCCCGCTCTGTGAGATACAGAAAACGGTCGCGATAGTACTCGCCGAGGATCACTCGCGGCAGGAACTGGCGCTCATGCAGCGTGTGCCGCTCGAGGCCGCGCGCCGCCAGCCAGGCGTCGCTGTGCTGCTGCAGCCATTGCAGATAGGTCAGGTCGATAGGGGGGATCTCAATGCTGGCGATGTTAGCCAGCATTTGCGCCGCCGTATTATCGTCACTGTAGGGCATACCCACCCCGGCCTGCGCCTCTTTTTCAAACAGGGTGATCGCCAGCGGCTCGCCACGCTTCACCAGTTCATAGAACGTGTAAATCCCCGTCGGCCCCACGCCGACGATGGCAACTCTCTTCATGATTCTCTCCCTTCCTGTGGGCGGATGCGGCATGGACAGCGGTTCACTGTCGCCAGCCTGTCCTTAATTCTGGTCGAAAATTGCCGATCCGGTGGGCCGTTACACGCAATTTGAAACAAATTAGCAGGCTAATAAACTTGCCGACGGCCGGAAAAAGGGTGTAATTAACAAAAGAGCAACTTTCTATACAAACAATTTACATAAGCGGTGACACCAGCTTGCTCTGCCGGACGCCGCGCAAGCTCCCGGCAACGCCGTCGGGATAGGGATGACAAGATGCATGGCTGGACTTCACGACAGCGCAACGCGGCGATTGCCAGTTTTTTAAGCTGGACGCTCGATGCTTTCGATTTCTTTCTGTTGGTCTTTTTACTGAGCGATATCGCCCACTCGTTTCACGTCGACCTTGAAGAGGTCACCCTGGCGATTCTGCTTACCCTGGCCGTGCGGCCGATAGGCGCGCTGATTTTCGGCAGGGCGGCGGAAAAGTATGGCCGCAAACCCATTCTGATGCTGAATATCGTCTTCTTCTCCGCCTTTGAGCTGCTCTCCGCCGCCGCGCCGTCGTTGCTGCTGTTTTTTCTGCTGCGGGTGCTGTATGGCGTGGCGATGGGCGGGATCTGGGGCGTGGCCTCGTCGCTGGCGATGGAGACGATCCCCGACCGCTCGCGTGGCCTGATGTCCGGCCTGTTCCAGGCGGGATATCCCTTCGGCTATTTGCTGGCGGCCGTCGCCTACGGCCTGCTGTTTGAACAACTCGGCTGGCGCGGGATGTTTGTGATTGGCGCCGCGCCGGTGCTGCTGCTGCCGTTTATCTATTTCTGCGTCGAGGAGTCCCCGGTTTGGCTGGCGGCCCGGCAAAGTAAAGCGAGCACGGCGCTGCTGCCGGTACTGCGTAGTCACTGGAAGCTGTGCCTGTACCTGGTGGTGCTGATGGCGGCATTCAACTTTTTCTCCCACGGGACGCAGGATCTCTACCCGGTCTTTTTGAAAGTCCAGCACGGCTTCGAGCCTAAAACGGTCAGCATCATCGCGGTCTGCTACAACATCGCCTCGATTATGGGTGGCGTGTTCTTCGGTTCGCTGTCGGAGAAGATTGGCCGACGCAAAGCGATTATGATCGCCGCCCTGCTGGCGCTGCCGGTCATTCCACTGTGGGCTTTCGCCAGCGGCTCGCTGGCGCTGGGGGCGGGGGCGTTTCTGATGCAGTTTATGGTGCAGGGGGCCTGGGGAGTGATCCCCACCTGGCTCAATGAACTGGTCCCGGCCAACACCCGGGCGGTGCTGCCTGGCTGCGTCTATCAGCTGGGTAATCTGCTGGCTTCGGTGAATGCCACTCTCCAGGCGTCAATCGCCCAGCATCATGGACATAACTACGGTCTGGCGATGGCCCTGGTGGCCGGTATGGTGGCGATTGTCATTACCGTCCTGACCTTCTTTGGTCGCGAGGGACGGGTGATCCAGCCCGCAGGAGCGGGACATCGCCAGCCGCTCTCCACCAGCCGTTAACTTCTGCTACCGGGCGTCGTCAGGCGCCCGGCAGCGTACGTTAGCCGCGCAGACGAATTGCCGCCGCCTGGCGTTTCTCCAGCGAGCAGATCCCAATCCCCACCATGATAAACAGGGCGCTGAACAGATGCCAGGCATGCGGCTGGGTATGCAGGAAGAGGATGCTCAACACTCCGCCGGAGAGCGGGATGATATGGGTGTAAATTTCTCCCCGGGTGGCGCCAATCGCGGCGATACCTTTGTTCCAGAACAGATAGGCCAGCCACGACGGGAAAATCACCAGATACGCCAGGCCGCTGAGGAAAAACGGCTCGCGCCAGGCGGCCCAGTCCTGCGCCGGGTGGCGCATCAGCCAGAAGATGACGATGGGCAGCAGGATCAGGGCGCTGAGCAGCGAGCTGACGGCGACAAAGCCATTCGCCGGGATCCGGCGGTCCTTCAGACGTAATAGCGAGCAGTAGAGCGCCCAGCTCAGCGCCGACCCCATGGCCCACAGATCGCCGACGGAAAAGCGATGCAGCGAGGTGGCATGCAGTGGGTTTCCCTGGAATAACAGGATCATCACGCCAAGGGTGCTGAAGATGACCCCCAGCCAGTTGCGGGCCGAAACCGGGTCACGAAAAATCAGCCGGTTAATCAGCAGCACCATGCTTGGCGTGGCGGACATATAGATGGCGGCGTTGAGGGCGGAGGTGGTTTGCAGGCCAATATAGAGCGTGAGCGGGAAGCTGACCTGGCCACAGAGCGTTAGCACCAGCACCGCCGGCGCATTTTCCCGCAGCAGGTGGCGGCTGGCGGCGATCTGCCGGCGGTAGAGCAGGCCCAGCAGCAGCGCCGTCAACGCCCATCGCGCTTCGGTCATCAGGATCGGATCCACGCCCTGGACCAGCACGTGACCGACCACGTAATTTCCCCCCCAGAACAGGGCGGCCAGCGTCAGTAACAGATAGGGCATGCTGATTCCTTGCGTCGCTTATCACTGTACTAGATGGTAACTTTAATAATTTTATAATATCAATATTTTTATAGTGGTCTTTTCTGTTATTTATTAAAAGTATTTATTTTACAATATGATATTTGTTATTCCTAAATTTTCGTTGCCGCGTTGCGAACGGTACTATACCGTATATTTGCCATGCATTTAACAGGGACAAATCCATGCGTAACACAGAAAATGGGGTCATTGGTAGTGACCAGACCGCGGTGATGGCCAGGCTGGCACTGGATGAGTTAATTGACCAGCTTCTGCACAGCAACGCGCTGTCGCTGAAGCTGACGGCCAACCCGCTGGTGGCCGACAGAGCCTGGCATCTGGCTGAGAATACCTGCATCCGCGCCTTCTCCGCTGACGATCCACAGGCCAAAAAGCGCGCTCATCATGCGCTGTTCATCCTCTATCAGTCCTGGCTTGCCGACCCGCTCTCGCCAGCGGCAGCCAATCAGTTTCATCCGCTACTCTCCGGGATCAGAAACTACATTGAGTCTGAGTGGCTGCGGGCGGAAAGCAAACGTTTCCACCGCCAGAGACCGGTGCTTAACGCCGGCAATATCGTCGACGAACTGCGCGCCTTATGCCAGCAGCACCCGGCGTCTCATCATCCGCTGTTCGATTTCCTTGCCAGCGAGGCCTCCGCGGCGCAGATCGACTATTTCTTCAAAAGCGACAGCGCGCTGAATCTGCTGTTCTTCGATCTTGTGGCGATGGGGTTGGTGGGTTCGCTGCCGGAAACCCGCGCCGAGATTGCGCAAAATCTGTGGGATGAGATAGGTCAGGGCAGCACTGAGATCACCCACGTCAATCTGTATAAGGATTTACTGAAGCGGCGGAATATCGCGTTGCCGGACAATCATTTTGCCCATTTGTACGACTGGCAGGGTCTGGCCGGGTATAACGCCTTTATGCTGGGCGGCGTAAACCGTCAGCATTATTACAAATCGCTGGGGGTCATGGCGATGACCGAGCTGCTCGACCCACCGCAGTATGAAAAACTGGTGGCGGGCTGCCGGCGGATTGGGCTTTCCGATCGCGACGTGCATTACTATGCCGAACATATCACCGTCGATATCGGTCATGCGGACGGCTGGCTGAACAATGTGATTGTGCCGATTGGCAAAAAACATCCGGCGGCGATGGAGGAGGTCTACTTTGGCGCCGCGCTGCGCCTGCAAACCTGCAACGATTACTATGATTGCCTGCTGGCGGCCCTGCAGTCGCTGGACGGCAGCGCATTATCTCACAGCGTACCGCCTTCTGAGTAAATAAGCGCTTTGGCTGCGCTCCAGGCGGTGATCCCCGGTGGGATCTCCCGGCATTCGGCGGACTCGGCCTGCTGAGCGGCGATAGCGCCATCGATGAGCATCACCATCATCATGGCGACCCGCTCGGCAGGTTCCGGTTTTAACACCTGCAGGAGGATATCGCGGAAGAACTGCCAGAGAAGCGACTTGAATCGGGAGCACTGCTCCCGGATCGCCGGCGATGACGCGCCATATTCAAACAGCGCGCGGGTAAACATGCAGCCGTGGAACGTGTCGCAGGTAAACCAGCGATGGTAGTAGTCGAACACGGCAAACAGCTTTTCCCGCGCGGTGGCTTTATCCGCCGTGATCTGCGCCAAATCCTGCATAAATTCGCTCTCTTTCTGCTTGAGGATAGCCAGAATGAGCGCCTCTTTATCGGCGTAATAGCGGTAGAAGGTCATTTTGGAGATGCCGGCATGTTCAGCAATCCGCTCGATGCTGGGCGACTGATATCCTTCGCGATTAAACAGCGCGCTGGCGTGGCGGAGAATGTCCGCTTGTTTTGGCTTCATGCGTTTTCCTGTCGAATGGTTCGCTGTCACGACTGCCGGTGACACGGCCGTCCTGCGACAGCGGTGCATTATGCCGGATCTTGCCGCCAGACGGGCAAAAAGTAAATCAGCCGCGGTTTAAGCGGCGTCGGTTTCCTCAATAAAAACAAGATTGCGTAGACTTGCACAAGTCATGTCCTAATGTTTCCGAACCGGCGTATTATTCGGACCTTTATACACATAAGCTGTGAATGATGTACTTTCTGATATCCATTATTTCTGAAGTCTGAGACGGTTACAGCAGGACAGGCATCGAATGAGGGTATTACAGACATCATTACCAGGATGATCCGATAACTATGATGAATTTTATTAAAAGATTGCTGCGAAGAATATTCAGGTCGTTAATTTCATATTATGGCCCAGCTGTATTGACCATCCTCTTCGCCGTGGCGCAAGGGCTCTTTTTTCCAAAGACGCCTCTCTGGCTTGTTCCCCTGTTTTTCGTATTTGTTATTGTAATGTTTTATCGGTTTGTGAAATTTTAATATCGAAATTTAACTTTATATTAAATTGACAAGGAAGTGCGATGGCTGGGTTGAGGCTAGCAGGTTAAGATGGCCCCGCGATTGCCTGTCTCATTAAGAAGAAGAGAAGAGATGATGTTACCCCTGACCACGCCCCGGCTGCTGCTGCGCCGGTTCAGAACGGAAGATCTGCCGTCTTTCAGCCATTATCGCAATCTGCCGGAGGTGGCCCGTTTTCAGAGCTGGACCCAATATGGTATGACAGAGGCGAGAGCCTTCTATGAACAACAGCGTTCGCTGGCCTTTGCTGAGGATGAGAGCTGGTTCCAGCTTGCCGTAGAGATCCAGGCCAACGGTGCGCTGGCGGGAGATGTGGGGATCCATTTTTTCGATCAGGGCAGACAGGCCGAGCTGGGGATGACCTTTTCCCCGGCATATCAGCACCAGGGTTATGCCAGAGAAGCCATTCAGGCGGTGATGGCCTTACTCTTTGAACAGTTAGCCCATCATCGGCTGATAGCCGTGGTAGATACCCGCAATTCCGGCGCGATCAAACTCCTGGAAGGGCTGGGCTTTCGTCGCGAGGCGCATTACCGGCAGAATATCTTTTTTAAAGGCGAGTGGGGCGATGAGTACCTGTACGCGCTGCTGCGCAGCGAATATCCGTGAAGTGACGGGCGAGCCGTCACTTCTGTCAGCGCTGCAGTTAGCTGTGCTGGCGGATAAAGCGCGCGCGCCACGGTTTTAGCACCCACAGCGCGAGGGCGGCGGTGACAAAATCAAGACCAATAGCGCAGCTGAAGACCACATGCCAGCCGTGGGTGTACTGATAGAGCAGTGCCGCCAGCGGACCGCCAAAAATTGACCCGATGCCCTGAGAAATATACAGCCAGCCATAGTTGGTGGCGGCATGCTCGCTGCCGAACGTATCGGTGAGTGTCGACGGGAAGAGAGAGAAGATCTCCCCCCAGCCAAAGAACACCACCCCGGAGAGCAGGACAAACAGCAGCGGATCTTCCCGGCACGCCAGCCAGAGCATCATCGCCACGCCTTCCAGCGCAAAGGCGATAAACATGGTTTGCTCGCGGCCGAAGCGGTCGGAAATAAAGCCAAACAGCGGCCGGGTTAAGCCGTTGGTAAAGCGGTCTATCGTTAACGCCAGCGGCAGCGCCGCCATGCCAAACACCACCGCCTGGCTAATGCCGAAATCCTCGGCGAACACCGCCATCTGCGAAGTGACCATCAGCCCGGAAGTCGACATCATCGCCATCATGGCGAACATCAGCCAGAACAGCGGCTGGCGCAGCATTTCCCGGGAAGTAAACGATCTGCTGCTCTGCGCCACCGTCTGACTGACGGGCTGGGAGACAGCGGGCGGCGGCAGCTTCAGCCCCTGACTGGCGAGGAAGCCGACGAGGGCGAAAAGGATCCCGAAAGTCGTCATCGTGTGTTCAAGGCCGTTAGTGGTCAGCGACAGGGAGATGGGGAAGGTGGTTATGATGGCCCCCATCCCGTAGCCCGCCGCCACCGCGCCGGCGGCAAATCCCCGCTGCTGTGGGAACCATTTGACCATCAGGCCGACAACGCCGATGTAGACGATCCCGGTCCCGAGGCCGCCCATGCAGCCATAAACCAGCCAGAGCGTTGCCAGGCCATTCACCTGCGCGGAAAGCACCCAGCTCATTCCCGCCATCACCGTGCCAATAGCGATCAGCCGCCGTGGGCCAAACTTTTCCACTAACCGCCCCTGAAAAGGGGAAAAGAAGGTCTGCAGGATGATCAGCAGGGAGAAGGTGACCTGCAACTCTGGCAAACCCACGCCAAGCTTGGCGGCCAGAGGTTTTGTCAGCAGCGTCCAGACATATTGCGGACTGGAAATGGCGGCCATACAGATCAAGCCCAGCACCAGCTGGCGCCATTTGCCATATTTCGGGGTAACCAACGGTTCGCTGAGTGTCGTCATGTTGTTCTCCGTTTTCAGTAAGCAGGCTTCCGTGAAACGCATCCACCCTGGATGCCTCACGGAAAGGGGAAGGTGGCGACCGCAGAGTGACGACGTGTTGTGGCCATACGGCATACGATCTTGTCCACATCGCGGTATACAAGCGCACAGCATTAAACGTGCCATATAAAATAATCATTTATATTCAGCAGGTTAATGTAATCAGGTGGTAACTGACGGGATGCGACATGGTGAAGGAGCGGCACTGAGGCGGTGCAAATGGGTCATCGCGGTGCGTGGGAAATGTTCGTGGCAAATCCACAGAATGTCGGCGCATGCGCTCTGCGTTTTCCTGCACCAAAGCCATGCAATGCCCCAACATCACTCCCCATTTTTGGGAATCGATGCGTCCGCTGGCGGCGAAACGCGGCGGTGAGCGGCCTCTGGCTCCTGGCATGGCGCTTGCAAGAACATCGGCAGAAAGCAGCGCAACAGACAATTCAGATCACACAATAGCTGGCTAGGGTTCCGGTTCACCGCGGTGAACGTCTGGTCCGAGAGCTGGCGACCTCGGCGAGGTTACACGGCGGGATAAAAGCCCGGGAGACAGCAGCACCGTTGGGTGTCGCGCTGCTCCGTTTCTCGTGCTAACCAGAGGTCCACCATGAAAACATCGCCGCTCCTCCGCTCACTTGTCCTGTCGCTGACGCTGCTGACCAGCGTCCCGTCGTTTGCCGCCGTCAAAAAAGAGTTCAACGTCTGCTGGACTATCTACGCCGGCTGGATGCCCTGGGGAACCATCAGTAACGAAAAGATCATTGATAAATGGGCCAGCAAATACGGCATCAAGATCAATATCGTCCAGCTCAACGATTACATCGAATCCATCAACCAGTACACCGCCGGGCAGTTTGACGGCTGCACGATGACCAACATGGACGCGTTGACGATCCCGGCGGCGGGCGGTGTCGACAGCACAGCGCTGATCACCGGCAGCTACTCCGACGGTAACGACGGGGTGGTCCTGAAAGGGGCGGATAAAAAGCTCAGCGACCTGAAAGGGATGTCGGTGTATCTCCCGGAGCTGTCGGTATCCCACTATCTGCTGGTGCGCGGCCTGGAAAAAGCCGGGCTGCAGGAAAAAGACGTCAAGGTGGTGAATACCTCCGATGCCGATATCGTCTCGGCCTTCGGCACCAGCGGCGTGCGGGCGGCGGTGGCCTGGAATCCACAGCTGTCGGTTATCAAAAAGACCCCACAAACCAGCGAAGTGTTTAGCTCCTCGCAGGTGCCGGGCGAGCTTATCGACATGATGGTGGTGAATACCCAGACCCTGAAAGATAACCCCGCGCTGGGCAAAGCCCTGACCGGCGCCTGGTTTGAAATGATGGCCAAAATGAAGGCCGGGGATAGCCAGGCGTTGAGCGCCATGGCCGCCGACTCCGGCACCGATCTTGCCGGCTACCAGGCACAGCTGAAAACAACCCATCTGTTCTGGACGCCTGCCGACACCCTGGCGTTTATCTCCTCGCCGGAACTGGCGAAAACGATGCAGCGAGTGGCGCAGTTCTCGTTCGATAAAGGCCTGCTGGGTGAAGGGGCGCAGAGCGCGGACTTTATCGGTATGACCTTCCCGGGAAATGTCACACTCGGCGATGCCGCCAACCGCAAACTGCGCTTTGACGACAGCTACCTGAAGCTGGCCGCCGCGGGCCAGCTGTAATGATTATCGCCGGGAGACCACGCCATGCGCCACATTAACCGTTATCCCCAAAAGGGGATGCGCCTGACGCTGATGCTGCTGCCTTTTGTCGTGCTGATCGCCGCCTGGTTTATTGGTTCAGCGGTGCGGCTGGAAGCCAATCCGCAGGACAAATTGTTACCAGGCCTGTCGCAGATGGTGGCAGCCATTGACCGGATGGCGTTCACCCCGGACAAACGCAGCGGTGAGTATCTGCTGTGGGCCGATACGCTGATCAGCCTGAGCCGTCTGTTGACGGGCCTGGCCGTCTCGTCGCTGATCGGCCTCGGTATCGGCATCGCCGCCGGCGTCTTCCCAATGTACCGCGCGGCGCTGTCGCCGCTGATGACGGTGGTGTCAATGATCCCGCCGCTGGCGATCCTGCCGGTGCTGTTTATCGTCTTCGGCCTCGATGAGCTGTCGAAAGTGATGCTGATCGTCATCGGCATTACGCCAATGCTGGCGCGCGACCTGGAGCAGCGGGCGAAGGAGATCCCGGCGGAGCTGTTTATTAAGGCGCAGACCCTCGGCGCCAATAGCTGGACCCTGGTGCTGCGGGTAGTGCTTCCCCAGCTGCTGTCGCGGCTGATCACCTCTCTGCGCCTGCTGCTGGGCTCAGCATGGCTGTTCTTGATCTCCGCCGAGGCCATCTCCGCTACCGCCGGGCTGGGGTACCGCATTTTCCTGGTGCGGCGCTATATGGCGATGGACGTGATTATTCCCTATGTCATCTGGATCACCTTGCTGGCATGGCTGATGGATCTGGCGCTGCGCCAGCTGCACAAAGCCTGTTTCCCGTGGGCGGAAGGAGGCCGGGGATGAGTTTTATCGACATCAAAAACATCTGGCAGGAGTACGGCGACCACGTGGTGCTGGAGCGCATCAATCTGCAGGTGAAAGAGGGCGAGTTTTGCTCGATGGTCGGCGCGTCCGGTTGTGGTAAATCGACCTTTTTACGCCTGCTGCTCGGTCAGGAAAAACCGACCCGTGGCGACATCCTGCTCGATGGCCAGCCGCTGGCGGCGGAGCCGGATCGCAGCCGCGGCGTGGTCTTCCAGCGCTATTCGGTGTTTCCGCATCTCAACGTGCTGGATAACGTCGCCATCGGCCTGGAGCTGCCGGCGTCCCCGTTGCTGGGGCGCCTGTTTGGCGGCAGAAAACGCGAGGCCCGGCAACAGGCCCAGCACATGCTGGAGAAAGTGGGGCTGGGGCACGCTCTGGATAAATATCCGGCGCAGTTGTCCGGGGGGATGCAACAGCGGCTGGCCATCGCCCAGGCGTTCGTGATGCAGCCGCGGGTGCTGCTGCTCGATGAGCCCTTCGGCGCGCTGGATCCTGGCATTCGCAAAGATATGCATGCGCTGCTGCTCCAGCTATGGAGCGAAACGCGCATGACGGTGTTTATGGTCACCCACGACCTGGCCGAAGGCTTCAACCTGGGCACCCGGCTGCTGGTGTTCGACAAAGTGCGCATCGATCCGCAGGCGCCTAACGCCTGGGGAGCGCGCATTACCTACGATATCCCGCTCAATGAGGCGCGGATGGCGCAGCTGGCGACCGGTAGTGACACCAACG
Source organism: Klebsiella sp. HMSC25G12 (assembly GCF_001807705.1). Classification (NCBI taxonomy): domain Bacteria; kingdom Pseudomonadati; phylum Pseudomonadota; class Gammaproteobacteria; order Enterobacterales; family Enterobacteriaceae; genus Klebsiella; species Klebsiella sp. HMSC25G12. Next base: position 40,581 of record NZ_KV789911.1, read on the forward strand.
TTTACGCATTAAGGAGATAAATTGATGACCGTACTTTTTCACTCCAGTCCCAGCCTGCGCGAAGAGCGGCTTCCCGGCGGGGCGCACACCTCGCTGATTTTGCGCAAAGGGCAGATCCTGCGCCTGACTGATATCGACGGCGGGGCGAACGTCAGCATGATGATGCTCAACCCCCATGAGAAAAGTGAGCGCCTGAACCTGCCGGATACCCTCAAGGGCCAGCATACCGCGCGCCTGACCGCCGGACACTGTTTCTACTCCGATATGGGCCGGGTGCTGGCCGGGATCGTCGCCGACAGCTGCGGCTGGCACGATCCGTTCGGCGGGGTCCTTAACGCCGAAGAGACACACGACAAATATGGCGCCGGACGCTACCAGGAATTACGCAATGGCTTCTACCGCAACGGCGTCGATAACCTGCTGGTGGAGATGGGTAAATGGGATCTCGGCCTGGAAGATCTGCTGATGGTGGTCAACTTCTTCAGCAAAGTCACCGTCGATGACGAGGGCCGTTTCCAGTTTGTTGCCGGCAACAGTCGCGCCGGGGATTACGTTGAGCTGTTTGCCCCGATGGACGTCCTGCTGGTGCTCACCGCGCTGCCGCATCCCCAGGATCCGGCCACAGAATATGCGCCCCGTCCGGTGCAGTTGAGCTGGTATCAGGCCGACGATGAGGACGCGGCCATCCAGGCGCTCCTGACCCGCGATGAGAATCAGCGCGCGTTCCGTAATACCCAACTTTTTGCCCTGTAAGGAGGCGTTCATGACCGTTATCACCAGTAACCGACGCCCGGAAGAGGCCGTCTATCGCCATGTGATCCCGGCCGGGGAACCCTGGCTGTTTGAGGTTAAAAAAGGGCAAACCCTGCGCCTGCTTGATCTCGAAGGCAATCAGGCGATTGATACCCTGTTTTACAACGCCGACAACCCGCGCGAGCGCTACGATGCGCAGCGCACGCTGCGTCGCCAGGGGAACGCCTACCTGACCGCCGGCAGCGTGCTCTATTCCAACCTCGGCCATCCGCTGATGACCATCGTGGCCGATACCTGCGGGCGGCACGATACCCTCGGCGGCGCTTGCGCCCAGGAGAGCAACACCGTGCGCTACGCCCTCGACAAGCGCTATATGCACAGCTGCCGGGACAATTTTCTCTGCGCCTGTCTGCACGATGGCCGCCTGCATAAGCGCGATATCGGCGCCAACATTAACTTCTTTATGAACGTGCCGGTGACGCCGGAGGGCGGTCTGACCTTTGCGGACGGCATCTCGGCGGCGGGAAAATACGTTGAACTGCGCGCGGAGTGTAACGCCATGGTGCTGATCTCCAACTGTCCGCAGCTCAACAATCCCTGCAATGGCTGGAACCCGACCCCCGCCGAGGTGCTGGTATGGAACTGACCCGCTGGCAGCGCTGGCGTTTGCTGGCCTTTCGGCTGTTCGCCGTTCGCGCCGACCGCCTGAATCACACGCCGACGCGCCACGTTTAAGCGCCGGTTCCCCCGGGGACGACCTCAGGGAAAGACGAATTGTTGCGGGACGACCCGCTACGCTGTGAGTTCCGCTTATGTTTGATACCTTACTGATTGCCAACCGCGGGGCGATAGCCTGCCGCATTTTACGTACCCTGCGCGCCATGCAGGTGAAGGGGGTTGCCGTTTACGCCGAAGCCGACCTGAGCAGTCTGCACGTCCGCGAAGCGGATGAAGCGCTCAGCCTTGGCGAGGGCCCGGCAGCGCAAACTTATCTGGTGGTAGAGAAGATCATTGCCGCCGCGCTGCAGAGCGGCGCCCGCGCCATCCATCCCGGCTACGGCTTTCTGTCGGAAAACGCCGCCTTCGCCGAAGCCTGTGAGGCGGCGGGACTGGCGTTTGTTGGCCCGACCCCGCAACAGCTGCGTACCTTCGGCCTGAAACATACCGCTCGCGCGCTGGCGAAGGCGGAGGGCGTGCCGCTGCTGGAAGGCAGTGAACTGCTGGCCGACAGCGAGGAAGCCTGCCGGGCGGCTGAGGCGGTGGGCTACCCGGTGATGCTCAAGAGCACGGCGGGCGGCGGGGGGATTGGCATGCGCGTCTGCCGCGACGCCCGCGAACTGAGCGAGGCCTTTGCCACGGTGCAGCGGCTGGGGCAAAACAACTTCAGCGACGCCGGGGTGTTTCTCGAAAAATATATCGAACGCGCCCGTCACCTGGAGGTGCAGATCTTCGGCGACGGTGAGGGGGAGGTTATCGCCCTCGGCGTGCGCGACTGCTCGCTGCAGCGGCGTAACCAGAAAGTGATTGAAGAGACCCCGGCGCCGAATCTGCCGGATGGGATGGCGCAGGCGCTGTGTAGCGCGGCCATTGCTCTCGGGAAAGCGGTGAACTACCGCAGCGCCGGGACGGTGGAGTTTGTCTACGACAGTGCGGCGCAGCGCTTCTATTTCCTTGAGGTCAATACCCGCCTGCAGGTGGAGCACGGCGTGACGGAGCAGGTGTGGGGCGTGGATCTGGTACGCTGGATGATCGCCCTGGCCGCAGGGGATTTACCGCCGCTGAGCGAGCTGGCCGCCGGGCTACAGCCCCGGGGCCATGCCATTCAGGCGCGAATTTACGCCGAAGATCCTGGCCGCCAGTTTCAGCCTTCGCCTGGACTGTTAACCGACGTCTGGTTTCCGCCGGCGGACGGCGCCACGCTGCGCATCGACCGCTGGGTGGAAGCCGGCTGTGAAGTGCCGCCGTTTTTCGACCCGCTGCTGGCGAAAGCTATCGTCTGGCGCCCCAGCCGCGATGAGGCAATCGCCGGCCTGGCGCAGGCCCTGGCGGAGACCCGCCTGTATGGCGTCGAAACCAACCGCCTGTACCTGCAGCAGATCCTCGGCTTTGCGCCGTTTACCGCCGGAGAACCCTGGACCCGCTGCCTGGAGCAGTTGCGCTACCGGGCCGATACCGTGGAGGTTCTGAGCGCTGGCACCCAGACCAGCGTCCAGGACTATCCGGGACGTCTGGGGTACTGGGCGGTGGGCGTACCGCCTTCGGGCCCGATGGATGACCGGGCGCTGCGCCTGGGCAACCGTCTGCTGGGCAATGCCGAGGGTGACGCCGCGCTGGAGATCACCCTTAGCGGACCCACCCTGAAATTTAATACCGCCGTACAGGCGGTGGTCTGCGGCGCGCCGCTCACCGTCACGCTCGATGGCGCCGGGCAGGACATGAACTGCGTATTCACTATTCCGGCGGGGGCGACCCTCAGGCTGGGGGCAATAAACGGACCAGGCGTCAGAAGCTATCTCTGCCTGCGCGGCGGTATTCAGGTACCGGATTATTTGGGCAGTAAAAGCACCTTTACCCTCGGCCAGTTTGGCGGCCACGGCGGACGGGCGCTACGCGCTGGCGACGTGCTGCATCTTGCGCCTTTGGTTGAGACAGGGGAAGGCGCGGCGCTTCCCGCAGGGCTGCGCACCGCGCTGACGGACGTCCGTACGCTGCGGGTGATTTATGGTCCCCACGGCGCGCCGGAGTTCTTTGCCCCGGCGTATATGGCGACCTTTTTTGCCACCGACTGGGAAGTGCATTTTAACTCCAGCCGCACCGGCGTGCGCCTGATCGGGCCTAAGCCGGTCTGGACCCGTGACAGCGGCGGCGAAGCCGGGCTGCATCCGTCGAATATTCATGACAACCCCTATGCCGTGGGGGCCGTGGATTTTACCGGCGATATGCCGGTGATCCTCGGGCCGGACGGCCCAAGCCTCGGAGGCTTCGTCTGCCCGGTCACGGTTATCGAAGCCGATCTCTGGCAACTGGGCCAGCTTAAGGCGGGGGATAAAGTGCGCTTTGTGGCGGTGGACGTCCCCACCGCCCGGCGGCTGGCGGCAGGTCGTCGCGCGGAGCTGGCGACCCTGCAGGCGCAGGACGTTGCCTGGCAGCCTGTGCCGCTCACCTCGCCGGTGGTGATGACCTGCGGTGACGCCGACAAACGCCTGGTGGCGCGCCTCTCCGGTGATACCCATCTGCTGCTGGAGGCCGGTGAGGCGGAGCTGGATCTGGTGCTGCGCTTTCGCATCCATGCCCTGATGCAGGCCCTTGAAGGGCAAGCCCGGGAAGGGATCATCGATATCACGCCGGGGATCCGCTCGCTGCAGCTGCATTTCCAGCCGGAAACGCTGGCGCTGGAGACCCTGCTGGCGTGGGTCAGCGGGGAGTGGGCCACGGTCTGCATGAGCGATGATCTGCAGGTTCCAACGCGGGTCGTGCATCTCCCGCTCTCCTGGGACGATCCGGCCTGCCGCAAGGCGATCGACAAATATATGACCACCGTCCGCCCGGACGCCCCGTGGTGCCCAAGCAACCTCGAGTTTATTCGCCGGATAAACGATCTGCCGGATGAGCAGGCCGTATGGAACACGGTGTTTGACGCCAGCTATCTGGTGATGGGCCTCGGCGATGTCTATCTCGGCGCGCCGGTGGCCACGCCCCTTGATCCGCGCCATCGGCTGGTCACCACCAAGTACAACCCGGCGCGAACCTGGACGGCGGAAAACTCGGTGGGCATCGGCGGGGCGTATCTGTGCGTCTACGGCATGGAAGGCCCGGGCGGCTATCAGTTTGTCGGCCGCACTCTGCAGATGTGGAATCGCTATCACGAGGTGGCCGATTTTGCCGGCAAGCCGTGGCTGCTGCGCTTTTTCGATCAGCTGCGTTTCTATCCGGTTTCGGCCGATGAACTGCTGGAGATTCGCCGCGATTTCCCGCTCGGTCGCTATCCGCTGCGCATCGAACACAGCACGCTGCGGCTGGCGGAATACCAGCAATTTCTCGCTCGCGAGGCGCAGAGCATTGACGCGTTTCGCGACCATCAGCAGCGGGCGTTTAACGCCGAACGCGATCGCTGGATCGCCAGCGGCCAGGCCCATTTCGACAGTCAGGAGAGCGCCGCAGAAGAAACGGGCGATGCGCCGCTGCAGCCGGGCGAGCAGGGGGTGGAAAGCCCGGTATCCGGTAATCTGTGGCAGGTACAGACCGCGGTGGGCCGCCAGGTACGCGCCGGTGATGTGCTGGTGGTGCTTGAGTCGATGAAAATGGAGATCCCGCTGCTGGCGCCGTGCGATGGCAGGGTTCAGCAGGTCAATGTGCAGCCAGGCAGCGCGGTGCGTGCCGGGCAACGGGTGGCAGTGATTATTGAGGAGAAGGCATGATGCAGCAGACGTTTGATTTACGCCTGGCGACCCTGGCGGCGAACTATCGTAACGGCAACACCACCCCGCGGGCGCTGTTGGCGGCGATCCGCCAGCGGGCGGAAACGCTGAATCCCGAATTTAATCTGTTTATCCATCTCCTGAGCGAAGCGGAGCAGGCGCCGTTTCTCGCGGCGCTGGAAGGCCATTCGCCAGAGACGCTTCCGCTGTACGGCGTGCCGTTCGCGATCAAAGACAATATTGACCTTGCTGAGATCGTCACGACCGCTGCCTGCCCGGCGTTTGCATACCGGCCGACGCAAAGCGCGACCATTGTCGCGCAGCTGATTGCGCTGGGAGCCGTGCCGGTGGGCAAAACCAATCTCGACCAGTTTGCCACCGGCCTGAACGGAACCCGTTCGCCGTACGGACGTTGCCGCAACGCGTACCACCCGGCTTACCCCTCCGGTGGCTCCAGCGCCGGCTCCGCGCTGGCGGTAGCCCTGGGTGTCGCCAGCTTCGCGCTGGGGACCGACACCGCCGGCAGCGGTCGCGTTCCGGCCGGGCTGAATAACCTGGTGGGGCTGAAAGCGACGAAAGGGGTGATCTCCACCGCCGGGGTCGTCCCTGCCTGTCGCACGCTGGACTGTGTGACCTTTTTCAGCGCTACCGCCGACGAGGCCAGCCAACTGCTGGCGCTGGTTGCCCGGACCGATCCGCAGGATAGCTACAGCCGCCGCAATCCCCAGTGGAACAGCCGGCAGGCCTTTGGCAGGCCGTCCGCCGGGTTTCGCTTTGGCGTTCCGCAGACGCTGAACTTCCTCGGTTGCCGCGCCAGCGAAGCGCTGTTCGCCCAGGCCGTGCAGCGGCTGACGGCGCTCGGCGGCGCGCCGGTAGCGATCGATTTCGCGCCATTTCTGGCCGCCGCCCGCCTGCTGTATGACGGACCGTGGGTTGCTGAACGCTATGCGGTGGCCGGGCCGCTGATTGAGCAGCAGCCGGATGCCGTGCTGTCGGTGATTCGCGACGTGCTGGCGAAAGCGCCTGCTATCGACGCGACGGCGACCTTTAAGGCGATGTATCAGTTGCAGGGGTATAAAGCGCAGTGCGATGCCATCCTTGATACGCTGGACTGCGTGCTGACGCCAACCTTTCCGCGCCCGGTGACGCTCGACGAGCTGGCGGCGGAGCCGATCGCCCGCAACGCCGATCTGGGCTACTACACCAACTTTATGAACCTGCTGGACTATGCGGCGGTGAGTGTGCCGTGCGGGTTTATGCCTGACGGATTGCCCTCCGGCGTCACGCTGTTTGGCCGGGCGTTTACCGATCAGTATTTGCTGAGCCTGGCCGACGCCTTCCAGCGCGCGGAGCGGCTGCCGCTGGCAGGCGGCGCGCGGCTGGAGAGCCCGCCGCCTGCGCATTCCGCAGGCCATGACCGGATGGCACTGGCGGTATGCGGTGCGCATCTGGCCGGTCTGCCCTTAAACGGTCAATTGCTGGCGCGGGGCGGTCGGTTGCTGCAGGCGACCCACAGCGCGCCACGCTATCGTTTGTACGCTCTCGCGGATGGCAAGCGCCCGGCGATGGTGCGTGACGAGCGCGACGGCGCGGCGATAGCGGTGGAAGTCTGGGAGATACCCAGCGCCGAGGTGGGGTCGCTGCTGGCCGCTATTCCCGCGCCGCTGGGGCTGGGACAGGTTGAGCTGGCCGACGGCCGATGGGTGACGGGCTTTATTTGCGAAGCCGCCGGGCTGGGAGATGCCACGGAGATCACCGCCTGGGGCGGCTGGCGTCAGTGGCTTACCAGGTAAACGGAACATCCTCTGCGGTAGCGCCGCAGAGGGAACCCTCGCTTATAACGGGCTGTTCTCATCGAGCAGGGTGACGCTCCAGACGCGGGCGTGCGTGTCATCGATGCGATAGTAGCTTTTCACGCTTGCCGTACCGCCGATGGCGTAGCCCACCAGAGCGACAATGTTGAGCTGATGCCCTTGCTTATCGGTAAACGCATAATACTCATCCAGCACATAACCGCTGGCGCTGGCCGCTGATTCCAGACGATCGTCTCTGGCTTTCAGGTCCGGGGTATAGTCGGCGATGGTTTTCCCCACATAGTTTTTGGCGACGTCCTGCTTTTCGTCATCACTGACGATAAACGCCGCACTGGCAGGAAAGTGCTGAACCACCTCAGCCAGGGTTGGTTTCGGCGCAGCAGAGGGGAATAACGTATGATCGATGGTGTAGGCCTGTAGCCAGCAGGAGAATAACGCCGCTTCCGCCGCACGGCCATCCGGGTCGGAAAGCCCGGGCAGCGCATCGACGGTCTCTCCCGCTTTACGCAGCGCAATGAAATCGGCACAGGAAGAGACCCGTGCCTGATTCTGATCGCTCAACACCAGCGTCAGGGGAGACTGGTTAATCTCAAGCTCGCCCGCCGCCAGCACCGGCGTGTTTAACAATAACGTCACCGCCATACCGATAAAATATTTCATCACATAGCCTCCATGAATATCGTCGTATCCTGATCCGAGGTGACAGGGAAAGCAAGCGATGGATGACGTTTCTTCCGCACGTCCAGGCGATGGCTCCCGGACGCCAGGCGACGGCCGGGGAAGGTTACTGATGGTGTGGGACGGGATAAAACGCTTCCGCTGTCCATTGCGCGGATGGCTGGCGGTATTGCTGCCAGAACAGATCGGCAATCTCCCGGGCTTCGGCGGAACCCGGCGTGACGTAGGCCCCCACCGTCACGATGGAAAGATGAATATTTTGCGCTTTCAATACCGGGAAAAGGCCATGCGTCAGGTTAAGCAGCCCGGCTTTGCCGACGCTCAGCGTCAGATACTCCGGGTGGGGCTGAGTGGCAAACATCCCGCCAGTCAGCAGGATCGCGCCTTCTCCACGCGCGGCCATCCGCGGAGTGACCGCTTTGATGGCGGCATATACCGCGCCAATATTGGTGGTGAGATCCTGAATGAAGCCTGCCATCGACTGGGTCTCCAGATTACCGTCATGCATGGCCGCGGCGTTGAAATGCAGCACATCCACACCGCCGGTTTCCACCTCTACCTCACGAATGAGTTCCGCGATACTGGTGATATCGCTGGCGTCCGCCACGCGGCCTTCCGCGGCAAATCCTGCCGCTCTCAGCTGGTCGGCCTGTGCCGCCACATTGCTTTTACTGCGAGAGGACAGCACCACCCGGAATCCCTCACCGGCAAACCGTGAGGCCGTCGCCATTCCCATCCCAGGACCGGACCCAATACTCAAAAACGTTTTCATAGGCTGCTCTCACTGTAGGTTGAAGAGCCGCTATGTTAATAGACCAACAGATCGCTGATAATTAGCCTTATTTGCAAATGATTAATGTGCAGGGTGCAGGAATCATGTTCGATGATTTTGATGAGCTGATGGCGTTTGTCTGTGTGGCTGAGGCAGGGAGTTTTATCGGGGCCAGCCTCAGGCTGGACCGGGATGCATCGGTGATTTCCCGCCGGGTCAGCCACCTTGAGAAAAAACTGGGCGTCCGGTTGCTGGTGCGTACCACCCGTAGCGTAACGCTGACTGAAGCCGGAACCTGGTTTTTGCAGCGCGCCCGCACGGCGCTGGATGAGCTCAGCGCCGCCAGCCGGGAAGTCGGGGACTTTGCTGCCACCCCGCAGGGAACGTTACGGGTCTCGCTGCCGGTGACCTTTGGCCGGGAGCTGATTGCTCCGATGTTTCCTGATTTCCTGCAGGCGTATCCGGATATTCGCCTTGATGCCCATTTTCTCGATCGACGAGTCGATATTGTCGCGGAGGGGTTTGATGCGGTGATCCGCCTGGGAAACCTGCGGGACAGTACCTTAACCGGGCGCGAGCTGGGGGCATTTCGCAGCCAGTTGATTGCTTCGCCGGCCTATCTGCAACGCTACGGTGAACCGACTCATCCTGAGCAACTGGCAGCCCATTGGTGCCTCGGCTTTACCCACCATCCGGACTGGCCCTACTGGATCCTCGAGAATGGTCGGGAGCATATCCAGGTGACGCCAGCTGGCCCCCTCACCACCAATATCAGTGAAGCGCTGCTGACGGCGGTCATTCGCGCAACCGGGATCGCACTGCTGCCGGGATGGATGGTTAATCAGGCGGTGCAGTGCGGGGAACTGGTCCGCGTGCTGCCCGACTGGCGCAGCGCGGCGCGGGTTAGCGTTTATGCCCTGATGCCGCCCGGCACGCTGGTTCCCGCCAAGACCCGGGTATTTATCGACGCGGTATGCCAGCAGCTGGCGTCATCCCCGCTGTGGCAGGACGAGTTGAAGCGATAAGCGGGGGGTGCCGATAGAGCAGGCCACGGATGGCGGTTATACCGCGGTACTGGCCCGGACTTTGAGTACTGACGGAATTTCAATAAACTTTTCACAAGGCTTATCGTTGAGCAGGTCGAGAAGCGCTTTCCCGGCCTTCACCCCAATGTCATGCCAGGGAAATTCAACGGTTGTCAGGGCAGGGGAACAGACTGTCGATAATACCCCACCGCCTAAACTCGCAATGGCTACGGTATTGGGCACTTTGATCCCGGCGCTGTGGCAGGCCATCATGCATCCACACGCCATTTCATCCGATGTGCAAATTAGCGCATCCAGATCGCCCCAGGTGATCATCATATCCTTGAAAATATTCACCCCTGTGGCAATGGTGGAAGGCAAATGAGTGGTCACTACCCGATGCGGAGAACGGTTAAGGGCCAGCATCGCCGTATTCCAGCCGCTCAGGAGCTGGCGAAACATTGTATTGTTGGCCGGGGTACACAGTAACGCGATATTTTTTAATGAGGCGTCCGCCAGGTGGGTCACGATCTGTTTCACAGCCTTACCGTAATCCACACCGATGCACATGCCAACAGACTGCGTATTTAACGCGCCAATTTCCAGGATAGGCACATCTACGTTGGCCAGCAGCTGGGTACAGCTCTCAATGGTGTCGATATTAAACTGAATAATCGCTGCCGGGTTATAGGCGAGCATTTTTTCAAACGTTTTTTGTTCGCTTTGGCCGTCATGACCGGATTCCATAAACATCATGGTATAGCCGCGTTCAGTCAGGATCTTTTGTAACGCCTCCGACACCGGCAAAAAACCTGGCGAAGAGAAGGTGGGGACGACGGCCAGAATGAGATCGGAATGGACCGACGCCAGATTACGCGCCTGGAGATTGGGGACATAGCCGAGTTGGCTTACTGCCGCATCAATACGGTCGCGAAGGTCAGGGTTGACTTTTTCAGGCATTCTCAGCGCACGCGAGACGGTCATGGCGCTCACGCCGACAAACTCAGCCACTTCGGTCAGGGTTATCTTCCCAGTTCCCTTACGACGTTTTTCTTTCGGGCTATTGTCTGCGTCTAGACTCTTCACCAGGATCACCAACCGTTTGAAAAATAAAAAGTAACAAAAGTAAATCGTTGATACACATTATAACTTACCACAGCGAGGGGGAAAGCACATTATAACCAGTGTTAGCGGTAACTCATTTTTAACATTTTTGCTTGTTAGCGCTAACTTTGGGAGGTGTATCACAGTTGCATTTTATTTAGCTGTTTATAGTTCAGCACATGGGACCCCTCGGGAGTGCATATGATTAGAGACTGGTTAACCCCGGATAAAATTAATGTCATTAACTCAATAGATAACTGGAAAAATGCCGTTCGACTCTCAGCAGAACCTTTGCTGGCGCAGGGGTATATGGCAGAGCACTATATTGAGGCGATTTTGAAAAGCCATGAAGAACTTGGGCCTTATTATCTATTAGCCCCGGGATTAGCAATGCCCCATGCCCGCCCTGAACAAGGTGCATTGAGGAATGGATTATCGCTCCTTCATATTAAAGAGGGCATATCATTTGGCTCAACGGAGAACGACCCGGTATACGTGATTATTATACTATGCGCTCGTTCCGGGAATGAACATATCACGATGATCGGTGAACTGGCAGAACTCTTTAGCGATCAGCAAAAGCTAGAACGATTGTTAAAAGCCGATGATATTAAGGCAATTCAGGCTGTTATTGACTGAAGGAAAAGAGAATGAAAAAAGTACTCATCGTCTGCGGCAATGGTTTAGGCAGCAGCTTTATCGTTGAAATGAATGTCAAAAAAATTCTTGCCGAAATGAATAAAGAGGCTGAAGTCGCGCATACCGACCTGACGTCAGCGAAAAGCGAAACGGCGGACCTTATTCTGAGCGCCAACGATATTGCCGAACATTTAGTTGGTCATTCCGCAAAGGTTGTTGGATTAAGTAATTTACTCGACAACAATAAAATCAAAGAGATTTTAGCAGAACACATTTAAGCAACGGCTTTCTGAACCGTGGAGTTTAATATGCTTCATTTCCTTATTTATGATGTGTTAGGGACACCGGCAATTCTGGTTGGATTGTTTTCTCTGATCGGTCTGCTGTTGCAAAAAAAAGGAATTTCAGATGTTATTTCAGGAACACTGAAAACCATCATGGGCTTTGTTATTTTAACGGCAGGCGCCGGTATCATTGCCTATACATTAACCATTTTTAGCCAGCTGTTTGAACATTCATTTCATATTCAGGGGGTGGTCCCTAACACCGACGCGATGGCCGCGCTGGCGCAGAAGAATTATGGCACGGAAACCGCCACAATCATGGTGTTGGGCATGTTGATCAATATCGCCCTGGCGCGTCTGACGCCATTAAAGTACATCTTTTTAACGGGCCACCACACGCTCTATATGGCAGCGATGCTGGCGGTGATCTTGTCAGTCGGGGGATTGTCGGGGGGGTGGGTGGTGGCCATCGGGGCGGTGATTCTCGGCGCGATGATGGTGATCTCTCCGGCGATCTTGCAGCCGTTTACCCGTAAAATTACCAATACCGACGATCTGGCTCTCGGCCATTTTGGCTCTATTGGTTATCTGCTTTCCGCGCTGGTGGGCAAAGTCGTCGGGAAAGGTAGCCCCTCGATTGAAGAAATTAAAGTGCCTAAGTCACTCAATTTTCTTCGCGACTCGTCGGTGGCCATCTCTCTCACTATGATGATTCTGTTCCTGGTGTTGGTGGTCGTCGCGGGCAAAACCTTTGTCGAGGAGACACTGAGTGCCGGTCAGAATTTTATTATCTTCGCCATTATTCAGTCCCTCACTTTTGCTGCGGGGGTTTATATCATCCTCGCCGGTGTGCGGATGGTGATTGCCGAAATTGTGCCAGCGTTTAAAGGTATTGCAGACAAATTAGTGAAAGATGCGAAGCCGGCGCTCGACTGCCCGACGGTGTTTCCCTTTGCTCCAAATGCCGTCATCGTCGGGTTTCTCGCAAGCTTTGTCGCGGGCCTGGTCAGCATGTTTCTCTGCCCGCTGTTCGGTTTGAGCGTCATCGTCCCGGGGCTGGTTCCTCATTTCTTCTGCGGGGCAACGGCTGGCGTTTACGGCAATATCACTGGCGGACGTCGCGGGGCAGTGGTGGGGGCATTTGCCCACGGCCTGCTCATTTCGTTCCTGCCGGCCATCCTTTTGCCAATGATGGGAGACATGGGCCTGAGTTCTACAACCTTTGGCGATGCAGACTTTGGCGTTGTCGGCATCGTTCTGGGGCACATTATCGCAATGTTTAACTAACTGTTTATTATCGGAGATGGTTTATGAGCGCGAAATTTTCACCCTCACTGATGTGCATGGATTTAACGCAGTTCAAAGAACAGATCACGGCAATGAATAAAAAAGCGGATTTTTATCACGTTGATATAATGGATGGTAATTACGTCCGCAATATCACACTGTCTCCCTTTTTTATTGAGAACCTGAAAAAAATCACTACCGTTCCCATCGATGTCCATCTGATGGTGAACCATCCGGAAGATATTATTCCCATGTGTCTCGAGGCCGGCGCCGATATCATTAGCTTTCATCCCGAGACGGCGAATAACAAAATTTTCCGCCTGCTGAATCAGATCAAGGATGCAGGCAAGCAATGCGGGGTGGTGTTGAACCCGGCGACACCGGCTGAAAGTATTGCTGAATATGCGCACCTGTTGGATAAAGTGACGGTCATGTCAGTTGATCCGGGCTATGCCGGACAAAAGTTTATTCCTGAATCGCTGAACAAGATAAGAAAGCTCATCAGTATGCGCAAAAATAATGGCTATCACTATCTGACAGAAATTGATGGCTCCTGCAATGCAAAAACGTTTGGCCAGATTGCCGAATCCGGTGTGGATGTCTTTATCGTAGGGACATCGGGTCTGTTTTCTCTACATGAGGATGTCAGCCAGGCATGGGACAGAATGATCGAGATTTTCCAGCGTGAAACCGTCGCTGCCTAATTAATTTTTTTACGAACCACAGCATATATTTATAAAAAATTAAAAGACCTGCATCACGCCAGCGATGCCTGCTCTGTTATTCAACGACCACTCTATATGAATGCGGGTGAATTATGGATATTTCGACAGTGCTTAATGTTAAAAACATCAAGTTAAATATGACCGCCAGAACGAAAGAAGAGGTGATAGAAGAACTCACCGATTTACTAGTACAGGATGGTGCGGTGACTAATAAGGAGGACTTTATTCGTGATGTCTGGTTACGTGAGGAGCAAGGCTCTACCGGTTTTGAAAATCATATTGCGATCCCGCATGGCAAATCTTCCGGTGTTTCCCGTACCGCATTAGCCATCGGACGCACGCAACATACCATTCCCTGGGAGACCATGGATGGCAGCGATGTTCGCTGTATTATTTTATTTGCGGTTTGCCTGGTGGATCAAAATGCCACTCATATTCGCCTGTTAGCGCAAGTGTCCGGGTCACTGGCCGACGAAGACATTATCGCTAAATTACTGGTTGAATCTGATCCATATAAAATCATTGCGCTTTTCAATTCAGAAACTGAAAGCACCGAAGCGTAATATGTAGTTGTTAACATTCTTTTATATCTTATTAAATGAATTAACGGAGAATCGTGATGAATATTGTCGGAGTTACCGCCTGTACGGTGGGGATTGCACACACCTATATTGCTCAAAAGAAAATTGAAACAGCCGCGAAAAAAGCCGGTCATAACGTTAAAATCGAGACCCAAGGGACCATCGGCATTGAGAATCAGTTAACCGCTGATGAGATTGCCATGGCAGATATTGTTCTGCTTGCCGCGGATGTTAAAGTGACGGGAGAAGAACGGTTTGCGGGTAAGAAAGTGGTCAAAGTCGCCACGGAAACGGCAGTGAAATCCCCTAATAAGCTAATTGAAAAACTCAGTGAAATAGTCAATTCATAATTTTATTTCGGCCTGCTGACTCTATACTTAAGGGCGTAATTTATTTCTCTAAAACAAATATGGCAAGCAGCAAATCCTAAAGGACATCTGCTGACCGCTATCTCATTTCTGATCCCCATTGTCTGTGGTGCTGGATTTATTATTGCCATCGGTATGGGGCTTGGTGGAACGGTGCAGGACACGTTAACGCCGGGGCAATTTGATTTATGGCAGGCGATGGCCACTCTGGGCGCTAAGGCGCTTGGGCTGTTGCCGGTAGTCATTGCGGTGGGGATTTCCGGCTCGATTGCTGGCAAGCCGGGCATCGCACCAGGATTTGTTGTCGGGCTGGCGGCGAACACCATCAGCGCAGGCTTTATCGGCGGGATGATCGGTGGCTACATTGCCGGCTATATCGCGCTGGCGATCATCAAAAACGTCAAGGTGCCTGACTGGGCTCGCGGTTTGATGCCAACGTTGATCGTGCCTTTTTTTGCCTCCATTATCAGCTGCCTGATTATGGTCTATATCATTGGTACGCCTATCGGTATCTTTACGGAAGCGCTGACATCTTTCCTGAGAAGTATGGGCACGTCATCGAATCTTGTGTTGGGCGCAGTGATAGGCGCTCTGTGTATTGTTGACTTTGGCGGCCCGCTTAATAAGACATGCTTTGCCTTCGTTCTCACGCTGCAGGCGCAGGGAATAAATGAGCCGATTACCGCGCTTCAGTTAGTTAACACCGCAACGCCTATTGGTTTCGGCCTGGCTTTCTTCATTGCTAAGCTTCTGCGTAAGAACATCTATAACAGTGAAGAAGTGGAAACCTTAAAATCGGCGGTTCCAATGGGGATTGTTAATATCGTTGAAGGCTCTATCCCGATCGTCATGAACGATATCGTCCGCGGTATCGCCGCCGCGGCCATCGGTGGCGCGTGCGGTGGCGCAGTCACCATGGTGTATGGTGCGGATGCCACGGTGCCTTTTGGTGGGGTACTGATGATCCCCACCATGTCACACCCGATGGCTGGCATTATGGCCCTGCTGGTGAATATTGTTGTTACCGCCACGGTTTATGCTGTCATCAAAAAAGATATTCCGCGTGATGTGCTGGTTACTCATGATCACGAAGAAGAGGATATCGACCTTGATGATATTAAAGTGAGCTAACTTACCCCTGTATTATTTTATCAATGGCGTTGAGCTAGTCCTGCAAATCAGCCCATAACCGAGGGGTCCTTAGTTATGGGCTGAGTTGCGTCAGGTAGACGGCTGGGTAAAAGTGGAGCAGGGTGAACATTGTTGTTGCAAAAATGTGAATGCTTCAGTAGCCTTGTCTCTTTCGGAGACAGGAAATGCTCGTCACTGATTCACTTCTTGCTTACACCCTCGCAGCCACACTGCTTACCCTGACGCCAGGTCTTGATACTGCTCTTATTCTCCGCACGGCGACCGCTGAAGGGGGACGCAAAGCCTTGCATGCCGCGTTAGGCATTGATCTTGGATGCTTTATCTGGGGCGCGCTGGTGGCCTTTGGTTTAGGTGCGCTACTGGCGGTTTCTGAGTTGGCTTATACCTTATTGAAATGGTGCGGAGCAGGATACCTTTGCTGGCTGGGCATCCAGTTGCTCCTGCGCCCACGCCAGCAATTTAACCCCAACCCGACCGAATCAGATTCCACGAGTAACTGGTTCCTGCGTGGGATGCTGGGGAATGTGCTTAACCCCAAAATGGGCGTCTTCTACGTTTCGTTTTTGCCCCAGTTTATCCCTGCCGGGCATTCACCGATCAACTGGACCTTTCTCCTGGTCACCATCCATGTATTGATAGGGACGCTGTGGTCGTTAACGCTGATTACCGCCACTCGCTATGCCGCCGGCATCCTGAAAAAACCAGCCGTGGTGAAATGGATGGATCGGACAACCGGCTGCCTGTTTCTGTTGTTTGCCGCGAAGCTGGCCATGAGTCGGCGGTAGTCACGCAGGGGCGTATGCCCCTGTTTTTGTCTTAAAAAATGAGCAACCCGTGGAGTACTACTCAGTGCTGTAACGATCGGGCTCGAACGTACGCTTAGCCAGTTTCTTTTGCAAAACGATGACAATAATTGGGGTTCCTGATGCGGTAATTGCACATACCGCCAACAGCGTGTCCATATTTTGTAGCGCCATGCGATGGTCGGGTAACAAAAAAGCAGACAGGAAAAATGCGGCAGTCGTCATCAGATACATCATGGATGTCTGTAATGAAGAGAATCCCGCTCGTTGGTTGTTATCAGGAAACTGAATCGTCACCGCCGACGATGACACCAGACGACTGTAAGCTGAGCCGAGAAACAACGTAATAAATAGCGCCGGATGCGGATAGCCCAGGAGGGGTATCAGCAAGCTCAGGATAAAAACGAGGGTCGACCCGGTCGCCAAACTCAAAGCAGAAAAACGAGAGGTTAATGCGCCTGTCATTCTGGTAGACAGATACCCCGCCAGACCCCCGCCGAAGAACAACCAGGGCAGCAGACCTTGAGAAGCCCCCAACAGCTGCGTCATTAATGGCGCCAGAACAGGAATGATCAGCATTGGACTAAACTGTACCAGCGCATTACCGGAAGCAAACAGTAAAGTATCTACATCGAGGGGCAGCGCGTGGGACGTGTCGAAAGTGACGGGATCCTGAGGGATGATGAAGACGATCAGCGGCAATGCCAACCAACACAGTGTACAGATTAACCACAACGCGACATGCCAACCGTAATGAGTACACAAAAATAGTACAGCGGGCATCCCCACGATGCTGACCATCGAAAATGACGCAATCACCGTCGCCAACATTTTTCCGCGCAAGTCAGCCGGCGTGTGGTTTATCAAAATAGTGATCCCCACCCCCATTGTCGTACCGCCAACCAGTCCTGCGAAGAAGCGCAATGTAAGAAGAAGAGGGAAACTGGTGGTCAATGTCGTCAACAGTGTCGCCATGGCTAGCAGTACCATATTAGCGATTAAAAAACGTTTCTTATTGCAACGGTCAACCCAGTAAAAGGCGATAATTCCCGACAGGACGGCTCCAGATGTGTACATACCGGATACATAGCCTGAGAAGGTGACGGGAACAGCGAAATCTGCAGCCATAAATGTAAAAACAGGGCTGAACATCATATATTCCAGCGCATTAGTAAACTGGACAAAAGCGATTACCATAGCAATCCGAATGAGCGTCTTTTGATTAAATGTTGTGGCGACCAGTGGCATAGCAAGCGACCTGTGGATGAAAGATATCCTAGCTTAACTGCTATCAAACTTGTCGATTAGATGGTAAAAATGGCACTCATTATTATCATATGTGGGATAGTTGATGCGGCCAGTTCTTGACTTTAATGCGCTGAAAATCTTCATTGCTGTGGTGGAAAGAGACAGTTTTGTGGGGGCATCGAAAGCCCTGGAAATGCCGACATCAAATGTGAGCCGTTGCATTTCTCAGTTAGAAGACAAACTGAACCTTCAGCTCATTGAGCGCAGTACCCGACATATGAAACTCACACAGGCTGGGCATCTACTCTATACCCGGGCGAAGCCATTACTGGAAGCACTTGAGCAAACTGAAACCGAATTAACGTTGCGACAAATGCAATTCAAGGGGCCATTACGTATCTGTATTCCCAATGAAATCGGTCCTGTATTGCTGGGCTCTGTTGTTGCTGATTTCGCCTGTCAGCATCCGGACCTGGAGATAAGTTGCGTCACAAATTTGTCGGGTTATGAATCCCTGCGAGATGATCTGGATTTAGCTGTCATTGTTAGCCGTGGTCAGATGGATGACAGTGACTACATCGCCCGTCATCTGGTGACAATCCCTTGCACCATCGTTGCGGCCCCCTCCGTCATCCAGCGTTATGGCACGCCTTCTCGAATACAGCAATTTGAAGAGTTACCCTGTATTACAACGGTGAATGCGCTTAAAGGCGCTCCCTGGCAGTTTGTGAATAAAAAGGGCGGATTCGAGACGATCAAGGTTAACGGTCGTTATCGGGTCAACAGCGGAGAGATGGCAGGGCGGGCGGCCATCTCAGGTGTCGGTTTTGCCATCCTGTCGAAACAAGCCTGCCAACCCTATATTGATGATGGGCGGTTAATCGAGATTGGATTTGAACAATCGGCAGCCCCCTTGCAATTATTCGCTCTGTATTCAGATCGGCGTTACTTGCCGGCAAAAACAAGAGCGCTTATTGATTTCATGCATCAGAGATTGAGTCATTAACAAGAGGCCATCTTCAGCGCGCCAGGGCGGCGCTGTTTTATTCAGCCGGCCGGCTCAAGCAACAAATCTCTGAGATAGCCCTCCAGTAGGGAGGCACAAATTCGCGTTTCATACGACATCATCCCAGCCGGTGGATGGAGCAACCAGGCACTAAATGGCGGGATCGGATAGTGGCTTAAGAGGGGGATGAGCGCGCCGTGTTCCATTTCTTTTCTGCAAACCGGACTTTGCAAAACACCAATGGCATGTCCCGCTAATAACCAGGAGAGGACACTCCGCCAGTGCGTTGACTGAAATTGAATATTGACGGGAACATTAATGAGTTGATCTTCGGAAGCGACCAATTGAATGCGATTACTGGCGAATACACCGGAAACAGCAGCAAATGGATAATCTGTCAGCGCATCCGGCGTGTCAGGATGACCCATTTTCGCCAGCAGAGCCGGAGAGGCCACTAGCACTCTGCGCACGGCGCCAAGCGGACGTGCGACAAAAAAGCCTTCGGAGACATCACCTAACCTCAGTGATAAATCGACCCCCTCGGTGACGGGATCGATGACGCGGTCGTTAAAAATGACATCGACCTGCAGCTCCGGATGCTCGTTCTGAAGCTGCAACAATGCAGGCATCAGCAGGCTTTCTCCGGCGGAATAGGGCGCGGCAATACGGATTTTGCCTTGCAGCCCCTGATTTTCCTCATTCACAGAAAGAGCATGCTCTGCCGCCTGAACGGCCGTTTTGCTTCGCTCATAAAACACGTTACCGCTGTGCGTTAGAGACATGTTACGCGTGTTGCGCCTAAGCAAACGTGTCCCAAGATGTGCTTCCAGTTTTTCTATTCTTTCACTCACGGCGGGCTGGCCAATGCCGAGATCGCGGGCTGCAGCCGACATGCTGCCCCGTTCAACCACCCTGATAAATATGCGCATTGCTGAGAAGAGATCCATTCACCAATTATATTGGCTTTACCGATAAATGTAAGTGGGGACAGGCATCTACTGCTTTCCTGCGAAATGATGAAAAATCCAGACTCAAGGCCTGAGTCAGGCTAAATTTCAATCTATTTAATTGATTTATTAGTGGAAAATAATGATGCCAGAGATAAAGCTTTTCATGTTCCAGTCAGGAACACAGCATTGTCGATATCAGCATATCCGGATGAATCAGGGCGTGGGAGAGCATTATGAGATCCCTGTTCCCTGGTTTCTGCTGACCCATCCGGATGGGTTTACGCTGATTGACGGCGGTCTGGCTGTCGAAGGATTGAAAGATCCCAGCGGTTATTGGGGAAGTGCTGTAGAGCAGTTTAAACCGGTGATGTCAGAAGAACAGGGTTGCGTGGAACAACTTAAGAGGATTGGCATTGCTCCTGAGGATATCCGCTATGTGGTCCTGTCCCATTTGCACTCTGATCATACGGGAGCAATTGGTCGCTTCCCCCATGCTACGCATGTTGTCCAGAGGCAAGAGTATGAATATGCCTTTGCCCCTGACTGGTTTACTTCGGGAGCCTATTGCCGACGCGATTTCGATCGTCCCCAACTTAACTGGCTATTTCTGAACGGGTTGTCCGATGATCACTATGACCTTTACGGTGATGGCACGCTGCAGTGTATTTTCACCCCAGGGCATTCACCAGGCCATCAATCTTTTCTTATCCGCTTACCCGGTGGTACAAATTTTACGCTAGCGATTGATGCGGCTTATACCTTAGATCATTACCATGAGAAGGCGCTCCCGGGGCTAATGACGTCTGCTACTGATGTCGCTCAGTCAGTGCGAAAGCTGCGTCAGCTTACCGAGCGATATCATGCGGTATTCATACCCGGCCACGATCCTGAAGAATGGAAAAAAAACAGGCTTGCGCCAGCCTGTTACTATTGAATCATTCCTCGCTGATCGCCAAAAAGCGTCTGTTAAGAAGGGCTGTCAGCTTATCTTGTTCGAAATGGCCCTGGTGATGGCCGGGGCCATTTCTGCGGGCAAGCTCAGGGCTTCACGTCCAGCACGACATGACTGAATGTTTGATAGGTTTTTTCGTCTGGCGCGGGCGGAATGTTGGCTTTTTTCAGCGCGGACATCACCTGCGCGCAGAATGGCCGATCGCCGCTCTCGACCGTCGGATCCTGCACTGTCCCGTCACGCTGTAGCGTAAAGCGCACCGAGCATTTTTGCCCTTGCCAGGAGGCCGGCTGGTCTATGTTAGCGAAGATAGCCGCCTGGATCCGCGCCAGATAGCGTGAGGCATTGGCCTGGGGTGAAGTATCGGAACCCGTTTGATAATCGCGAAGTATCTTATCCACTTCAGCCGATATTTTAGCGTCTTCGGCGCTGTCCGGCGCAGAAGCACCACCCGAGCAGGCGGAAAGAAGTAAAGAGAGGGTGCAAACGAGCACAGCGTTGGTTTTCACGGACATGCTAAGCCTCCTTGCTGGTGGGGATACCGTCGTGTACGAGGCGGTTATCCTCTGTTATTCCGCGAAATTATTCAAACGCTGAATGCATGGCACGCGCTTTCAGTGACAGTGTCACTCATTTTTTACTTTCGTCGCGGGCGGTGATGCCATCCAGTCGCGAATAATGTCACCGTATAGCTGTTCTGCCTCCGCCAGTCGGCTGAGCAGGCAGTACTCGTCGGTTTGATGCGCCATCGACGGCTCGCCGGGGCCGAGAATAATACAGGGCGGATCGCCCAATGCAGGCAGCAGCAGCGAGGCGTCGGTAAAGTAGGGCACCACGCGCGGCGCAATCGGCTCAGCGTGCAGCGGCTGACAGCGTTGGTAAACCTGCTTAATCCACGCGTGATCCTCCCGGCTGAGGACGGCGGGCAGGTCGACCAGCGTGGAGACGGTGACGCTTTCGCCAAGCAGCGTCGTCAAGCGCTCCCGGATAGTGGCGTGCTGTAAATTGGGCGCGCTGCGGATATCGACATCAAAACGCGTGCGGTCCGGTACGGAATTAATATTGAGTCCGCCTTCTATGCGTCCGACGTTGAGGGTGGGTTGCTTCATTAGCGGATGCGGCGCGCCTGGCGAAAAATGCTGAATCTTACCCAACGCATCCGCCGCAAGATAGATAGCATTGATCCCCAGCTCCGGCATCGCGCCGTGGGCGGTTTTCCCCCGCGTTTCGCAGCGTAGCCAGAGCGCGCCTTTATGGCCGATAACCGGATAGTTGGCGGTGGGTTCACCGACGATCAGCGCGCCCACCTCCGGCAACGTTGCGGAGGCGATCAGCGCCCGCGCGCCGTCGCAGCCGGTCTCTTCTCCGCCGGTTATCAGCAATACCGCGCCGCGTCCGGCGAGGATCGCTTCCCGCTGATGAACGCAGGCGACGGCAAACGCCGCTATCGCCGCTTTCATATCGCTGGATCCGCGGCCATAAAGACGCCCATCTTCCATCTGCGAGCCAAAAGGATCGTACTGCCAGCGGGCATTTCCCAGCGGGACGGTATCCAGATGTCCGGTAAAGGCCAGCGGTTTACCGCTCTTCGCCCCGGGAAGGCTGGCGATAAGATTGCAGCGTCCCTCGCCGAACGACGACAGCGAAACCTCAAAACCGCTCTCGTCAAGCCAGTCGGCGAAGAACCGCATGCAGTCGGCTTCGCTGCCTGGCGGGTTGATGGTGTTAAAGCCCAGCAGCTGCCGGGCGAGCTCAAGGGTCGTGGTCATCAGCGGCGTTCCGTCAGCCAGTCGAGGCAGTTAATCCATAGCTGGCGATAGCCGGGCCATTTGGCAAACTCTTCCGGCAGCCAGTGCGCCGACATGTCGCTGGTCCACACCAGCGAACGACCCTGCTGATATTCGCGAACAGCCAACAGCGGATGACCGGTACCGGCCACGCTCGCCAGCAGTTTGCCTTCCGGGTGCATTTCAACTTCGTTATAGCCCAGCAGCCACGGCCATTCGCCCGGAATATCGTTAAACAGGGGGTGAGATTCCGTCACTTCGGCATAGCAGCCTTCCGGGGTTTCAATGCGATCGTCCCAGGCCAGGCAGCGTACCGGCAGCACTTTCTCCACCGCGGTATGGCGGTAGCGCGCGCCGCCGTTGATTCCCTGGAAGCTGTAATAGCCGCCGATCATCATCAGCGCCCCCCCGCCGGCCACGTAATCATGCAGGAGCGTTAAACGGTTGGCGGTTCGGCGGCTCTTCAGCCAGGTGTCCGGATGCAGCAGCAGCGTATTGGCGCCAATGTCCGAGAGAATAATCGCATCCCACTCCTGCAGCGCTTCCAGCGTCAGCGGAAAGTCGGTCGCCGCCGCGTGGGCGGGCATATAGGTAATGGCATAGGGACTGTCGGCGAGCGCGGCCAGAAAGTCCGTTGCGCCGGTGTGCCAGGTGGCGGTGGCAAACTGGTCGAAGCCTTTAACGTGCGTTGACGTGCTGGTCCAGGACTCACCGACCAGTAAGATTTTTTTCTGCATGATGACGTTTCCTTTTATCCGCCAAAGACCCGCTGGGGGTTTCCAATCATTAAGGTTTCAAGTTGTTCGCCGCTGACGCCGTGGCGCCGCAGACGGGGAACAAAATGCTTGAGTATGTAGCCATAACCGTGGCCGCCGTAGCGGGTGAGCATGGTTTTCAGGAAGACGTCCTGCGACAGCAGAATTTGCTGGATGTAGCCGTCGTCAATCAGCTCGCGGATCGCGCGGGCGTTCTCCTCGTCGGAGGGCGACTGCGCCGACTCGTCGGCGTAGTAATAGCTCATGCCAATCATGTCGTATTCGAGAAACGCCCCGCGCTGCGCCAGTTCGCGCTGGTAGCGCTTATCGGCAAAGCTGGGATTCATATGGCACAGCACGGTATGGCGTAAATCGGCGCCTTCCTGCTCGAGAATATCCAGCACCCGATGGCCCAGCCGCTCCCAGCCAGGCAGATGGACCTCGATCGGCACGCCGGTCGCGGCGCTGGCCCGACCCGCAGCGCGCAGGGATTTCTCCTCATCCGGCGTAAAGCGGCTGGAGATACCGATTTCGCCGATAAGTCCTGCGAGCACCTCCGGTTTCTCCTCCGCGCCGCCAAGATCGTAAATCAGCCGTTCGGTCAGCTGTTCGACGCTGCTGATTTTTACCCACTCAGGGTGCGAAGGTTCCAGATAGAGCCCGGTCCCCATAATGATATTCAGACCGGTCAGACGCGCGATGCGCGCCAGCGCTTTCGGATCGCGGCCAATGCCGATATTGGTCGGGTCGACCACCGTTTCTCCGCCAAGGGCGCGAAATTTAGTCAGCTCGTCAATCGCAACGTCGACATCAAACAGCTGACAGTTATCGCGGCTCATCAGCGGGTTAAGCGACAGTTCGCCAAGGTTTTCCATTTTCACCGGCATTTCGGCAAGACGGCGATCGCTGCAGCAGCAGGGCGGCACCCATTTGCCGGAGGCATCCAGCAGAATATGCTCATGCATCAGAGTAACGCCCATTTCGTTAATCGGTAGTGGGCCAAGCACAGTCATTACGTAACCGCTGCTGACGCCAACCGGCAGCGGGGAGGGATGGCGAAAAATTGATCCTTTCATCAGCTATCCTTTTGCCGCGGAGCGCGTCGGGTTGAGAATGCGGGTGTTCAGCCAGATAGCCAGCAGGATAATGGTGCCGGTGGCTATCTGGGTGTAAAACGGCGAAATATGCGACAGGATCAGCCCGTTCTGAATGACCGCAATCGACAGCGCGCCCAGCAGCGTGCCAATAATAGTCCCGAAGCCGCCAAACAGACTGGTGCTGCCTAGCACAACGGCAGCAATGACCTGCAGTTCAAAGCCTTCGCCCTGGTTGGAAGAGCCGCTGCCGAGGCGTGCGGTAATGATCATCCCCGCCAGCGCGGCGGCCATTCCGCTGATGATATAGACCTTCATGGTGACCGCTTTGGTGTTAATGCCGCTGCGCCGCGCGCCTTCGGCGTTGGCGCCGATAGCGGTCACGTAGCGGCCAAAGCGCATATGGTTGAGAACGATATGCCCGATCACCAGTATCATCATGCCGATCAGCGCGGGCATGGGGATACCAACTACCCACGCGCGTCCGATAAAGGTAAACAGGCTGTCAGCCGGCACCGGAATCGAGTAGCCCTGGGTGACCAGCAGCGCGATGCCGCGAACTACGGCCAGGGTGGCGAGCGTGACGATGAACGCCGGAATGCCTTCATAGGCAATAAAGAAGCCGTTGATGGCGCCAACGAATCCGCCGAGCAGCAGGCCGCCGAGGAGTACCACCGGCCACGGCAGCCCCCAGTTATTCAGAGCGATAGCGGAGAGTGCGCCGACCAGCGCCAGGGTGGAGCCTACCGACAGATCGATACCGCCGGTGGTAATGACCAGAGTCATTGCCGTCGCGACGATCAGCAGCGGGGCGCTCTGACGGATAATGTTGAGCCAGTTGGTGCCGGTGAGAAAGTTGCTGGTGATCAGCGAAAACACCACGCAGCAGAAGACGAAAAAGAGCGCGATGCTGACCACGCCTGAGTGGTTATGCAGCAGGCGGCGCGGCAGCGAATGCTGGATCATGCGGGAGCTGCTTAAGTTCATGATACTCATCCTGTTACCTCAATGTGCTGCCGCAGAGCGGGCGGTGAATTTTTCGCCCACAATCAGGTTAACGATATCGCTCAGGCTGGTGTCGGACACCCGTCTGTCGGCGACGTTAGTACCCTCATACATCACCATGATCCGGTCGCAGACCAGGAACAGGTCCTGCAGGCGGTGGGTAATCAGAATCACGCTCACCCCGCGAGCGGAAACGCGGCGAATGAGCTCCAGAACCGCTTCAACTTCCGCGACGGCCAGCGCGGCGGTGGGTTCATCCATAATCAGCACTTTCGGGTCAAAGGCCGCGGCGCGGGCGATGGCTATAGCCTGGCGCTGGCCGCCGGAGAGATTTCGCACCAGCAGGCGAGTATCCGGAATGGAGATCCCGAGCCCTTTAAGCATCTCTCTGGCATCGGCGTGCATTTTGGCCTCGTCGAGAAAGGGGATGCCGAGGACCGATTTCATCGGCTCACGGCCCATAAACAGATTGCCCGCGACATCGACCGTGTCGCAGAGCGACAGATCCTGGTAGACCATCTCGATATGGCAACGGCGCGAATCGGCCGGATTCGTAAACTGTTGCTGTTCACCGTCGATACGAATCGTGCCGCTGGAGGGGATCACCGCGCCAGAGAGCACTTTGGTCAGGGTGGATTTCCCCGCGCCGTTATCGCCCACTAAGCCCAGCACTTCGCCCGGGGCCAGCTCAAGGTTGACTCCGCGCAATGAGCGTATCGACCCGTAGGTCTTGGTGATATTGATCATCTCTACCCTTGGCGGGGTAGTTTGTGGCTGCTGCATCTGATAACTCCCATCGCTGTGGCCGGGAAAATGTTCGCCATCCTGCGGGAGAAACTCTATCCGACACGGTTTACAATCTAGTAAACCGGTTTACCTGCGGAATAGAGCACTCGCCAGGGCAGTCAGGACAAACGCTATGTAAGATATTTGTTCGCCAGTAAGAACATTGCAGCATCCGTGCCAGGGCAGGAACCACACAGCAGCCCTGTAACTTAACCTTATGTATTCAATACACTTAATTGAATACAATCCGGTAAACCGGTTTACTGATTATAGTGAATAAATTGTTAATTGATCGTTTTTTGCGCCAAAAGCGGGCGCTTTTGCGCCATTTTGGGACGGGCTTAACAGATCTTGATCGAGTCGCGGCCAATCCATTCAACCGGCAGGCGGGTTTCCGCAGGGATGTCCGGATCGTCGTTTAGCAGGCGCATCATGATGTTCACCGCGGTACGGCCCAGTTCGCGGGCGGGCTGACGGATAGTGGAGATCCGCGGCTGGGTAAAATCGGCGTAGTTGGCGTCATCGAAGCCGACTAACGAAAGCGCCTCCGGCGCCTGGAGCCCGCTGGCGCGCAAGCCATCGAGCAGGCCGAGCACCAGATAGTCGCTGGCCGCGAAGACGGCGGTGGGGCGAACCGGTTGGCTGAACAGGTACCGCAGCGCCTGCTGGCCAAACTCGCGCTGGTAGTCGCCATACATCACCCATTCGGGCGGCCAGCTCAGGCCCGCTTGCTCCATCGCGGTGCAAAAGCCCTGATAGCGCTCACGGACGCTCATCAGCTTGTCCGGGCCACCGACGAAAGCGATATGGCGATGCCCGGCGGCGATCAGTTTTTCGGTGGCGATCCGCCCGCCCTGGACGTTATCGGCAAACACTTTCGGTACCTTACTGCCGGGAATATCTTCATCCAGCAGGACAATGCGTTCGTGACGCTGGACCTCCTTGCGCAGCAGGCCGTTATCGGGGCGGTTGGTGGTGAACAGCAGACCGTCGACCTGGCAGGTATCCAGCCAGCGAATGAACTGGCACTCTTTTTCCGGGTTGTTGCGGGTGATACACAGCACCAGGCTGTAGCCGCTGGCAGAAGCAGCCTCTTCGGCAGCGTCGGCCAGTTCGGCAAAGAAGGGGTTGGTAATATCGGGAAGCACCAGGCCAAGCGTTTCGCTGCCGCCTTTGCTAAGACGACGTGCCAGGCTATTGCCGCGATAGTCCAGTTCGCGAATGGCGGTTTCGATGCGGTCGATGGTGTCCTGCGGCAGCACAATACTGTTGTTCATATAGCGCGACAGGGTCGCCTTCGACAGCCCCGCCAGCTTTGCCACATCGGATAACAATACGCGTTTTATACTCATTTCCTGCGCCATTTCTGCCAGAATCGGCTATCTGTAACATAGTTAAGCGCGGTGGATACAGCAATTTCTCTGCGAACAATCACCAAAAATAAATGCTTGACAAATTTTAATCAGCAGAGAATTGTATAGGCAGTTTACCGCATCATCCGGGAAGTCATTCCCAACCCCGTTTAAGTTATTCCAGTCGCGCACCGACACGGACCGGTTGCCGGGATGACATTAAGCAGGTATCCGCCGAACGTTCAATGATTGTTCTGGCGATATAGACGATATTTGCCCGCCAAAAAAATAATCCTTCTGCGTTCGCATGCGGCGCGGAACTCTGCTGGCTATCAACTATTCCCGACGAGGATACTGATGATGTTATTTCACACCGGAAAACTGCGTTTACTTGCTGTCGCTACGACCATGCTGGCATCCATGAGTTTTATTTCTGCCGCCAGCGCTGCCGGTCCGACTTATGCGCTGGTACAAATCAACCAACAGGCGCTGTTCTTTAATCTGATGAATAAAGGCGCACAGGATGCGGCCAAAGCCAGTGGCAAGGATTTAGTTATTTTTAACTCTAACGATAATCCCGTGGCGCAAAACGACGCGATAGAAAACTATATTCAGCAAGGCGTTAAAGGCATTCTGGTTGCTGCTATCGACGTTAACGGGATCATGCCAGCGGTTAAAGAAGCCGCCGCCGCAAACATTCCGGTGATTGCGATTGATGCCGTATTACCGGCCGGGCCACAGGCAGCTCAGGTCGGCGTTGATAATATTGAAGGCGGCAGAATTATTGGTCAATACTTCGTGGACTACGTGCAGAAAGAGATGGGCGGCCAGGCGCGACTGGGTATTGTCGGCGCGCTGAATTCGGCCATTCAGAACCAGCGGCAGAAAGGGTTCGAAGAGACGCTGAAAAGCAATCCGAAGATTACTATCGCTAACGTGGTCGACGGGCAGAATGTGCAGGATAAAGCGATGACCGCGGCGGAAAACCTGATCACCGGTAACCCGGATCTGACAGCGATTTATGCCACCGGCGAACCCGCGCTGCTCGGCGCTATCGCCGCCGTAGAAAACCAGGGGCGGCAGAAGGATATTAAAGTCTTTGGCTGGGATCTGACGGCGAAGGCGATTTCCGGTATTGACGGCGGCTACGTCACCGCCGTACTGCAGCAGGACCCGGAAAAGATGGGCGCCGAAGCCCTGAATGCGCTGAACAGCATCACGTCGGGTAAAACCGTGCCGAAAACCATTCTGGTTCCGGCGACGGTGGTAACCAAAGCGAACGTCGATTCATACCGTCCGCTGTTTAAGTAGGTCAGCGCGCGCCGCCCGTGGTTAACAGGGCGGCGAGCTCACGGCTGCCGGGAAACGCGCTGAGCGTCCCCCGGCGGCTAACGGTAATGGCGGCAGCGCGACTGGCGTGCGCCAGCGCCAGCGCATCCGGCGCGACGCCGCGCAGCAGGGCGGAGGCCAACATGACGGCGAGGAACGTGTCGCCCGCGCCGGTAGTATCAAGCGCCTCGGCGGGCACGGCGGGACAAAACTGACGCTGGCCCTCCTGGACCAGCCAGGCGCCTGCGGCGCCCTGGGTAATCACTAAGGTTTTCACCCCGTATGGCTGGAGCAGCTCGGCCTCGGATTCATTGACCACCGCGATGTCGATGAGCGGCCACAGATGGCAAAAGTCAGGATTGACAGGTGAGGGGTTGAATACCGTCGTAATGCCGCGGCTTCTGGCGTACTGGAACAGCGCCCGCGTTTTATCGAGGGAGAAATTGCCCTGCTGTAGCAGAATATCGCCAGCGACGGCATCCGCCATATGCGGAATAATTTCATCCAGGCTGAATGTATCGGCCGCCGCCGTAGTGGTAATGATGGCGTTGTCACCATCAGCGCTATTTAAAATAATCGAGGTATCGCTATGTTGATTGAAATGGCCGTCGGGTAGTAGCGTCAGTGGTTCATTTTTTATCTGCTGGCGGATCCACGCGCCGTTGCTGTCATTTCCCGTGGCGGCAATTAAACGCGTCTCTATTCCGCAGCGGGATAATATAATCGCCTGGTTCGCGCCTTTACCGCCGATATCCTGCGACACTTTAACGCCGTGAATGGAGGCTCCTTTTTTCGGTATATCCGGAATGGACCAGGTTTCATCTACGGTAATATTACCAGTAACGTAAACACGCATAGTGTTCCCTTAACAGGATGGATAATATGGTTGCTATCTCAGCAGAAAAAACGAATGCAATACAAGCTATTTTTTCACGAAGCAAGGCTGTTATTGGTGTTATTCATTGCGACCCATTTCCTGGCTCGCCAAAATATCGAGGAAAATCAGTCTCGGATATTGTTGAACGTGCGCTTCGTGATGCTGAAAATTATATTTCAGGCGGTGTTCATGGTCTGATTATTGAAAACCATGGCGATATTCCTTTCTCTAAACCTGAGGATATCGGCCATGAAACCTCAGCGCTGATGGCGGTCATTACCGAGAAAGTTCGTGAACGTTTTGCTGTGCCGCTGGGCATTAACGTTCTGGCTAACGCGGCGATCCCGGCAATGGCGATCGCCCTGGCGGGAGGCGCCGATTTCGTCCGCGTAAACCAGTGGGCCAACGCCTATATCGCCAACGAAGGATTTATAGAAGGGGCGGCCGCTAAGGCGCTGCGCTACCGCAGTATGCTGCGCGCTGAACATATTCGCGTTTTTGCCGATAGCCACGTTAAGCACGGTAGCCATGCCATTGTCGCCGATCGTTCGATTCAGGAACTGACGCGCGATGTCGATTTCTTCGAGGCTGACGCGGTGATCGCCACCGGCCAGCGTACGGGCGATAGCGCCACGATGGCGGAAATTGACGAGATCCGCGCGGCGACGGAACTACCGCTCCTGGTGGGCTCCGGGGTGACACCGGCTAACGTGAAGCAGATCCTCGGGCGGACTCAGGGGGTCATTGTGGCCAGTACAATGAAGGTCGATGGCGTCTGGTGGAACGATGTTGAGCTGGCCCGGGTGAAGCATTTTATGTCGGTCGCGCAGGCCGCGCTGGAGGAAGCTTAATGGAAGCGTTTAGCGAACGCCTGCTGCGCGAACATCAACCGGCGTGGCAGGCGATGCAGCAGCACCCGTTTGTGACTGATATCGAACAGGATCGTCTGCCGACAGTCGTCTTCAACCGCTATCTGGTGTTTGAGGGCAACTTTGTCGCGACGGCAATCGCGATTTTTGCCCTCGGGGTCAGCAAAGCGCCGGGTATTCAACAGCAGCGCTGGCTGATTGGCGTGCTGAATGCCCTGGTTGATATACAGATCGCGTGGTTTGAACAGGTGTTGTCAGCGCGGCAGATCGATCCCGCTGAGTACCCGGATGATTTGCCCGGGGTACGGCGCTTTCGCGACGGTATGCTGCGGACCGCCCGCGAGGGCAGCTATGAGCAGATTGTGACCCTGATGTTCGGTGCGGAATGGATGTACTATTTCTGGTGCCGACGGGCGAGCGAATATTATCAGAGCGATGCTGATTTACGACGCTGGGTGGAAATGCACGCGGAGGACGAATTTTATCAGCAGGCTCTCTGGCTAAAAAACGAACTCGACCGCTGCGCCATGGCGCTGAGTGAAGACGAAAAGCAGGCGTTATCGGCGCTTTACGGCGAGGTGCTGCAGTGGGAAATTGATTTCCATCACGCGGCATACGAGGAGTAGCCGCGAGGAGGATCACAGGGGGCGCCGGACGCGGCGCCTCCTGAATACGGGTTATATCTCGACGTTCTGCGTCTTGTTGGCGAAACTTACCATTACCGTTAATGCCGATTCTTATTTCACATTTTTATCTTAATAAAGTCGGAGGGTTAATTTAGCTGCCTTCTGACTCTTTTGAGAGAAATTATAGAGGGCGAGCATTTATGTTATTTTATTCGGGCCTGTAGCTCGGGGCTCTCTTTTTTCTTTTCTTCCCACCTGAAGAAAAAGCTATTTTCAGAAATAGATATAAATTATCCATCGTTACTCGACGGCGGCTCTCCCCCTACAATGGACTTTAATTGCCAGATATTTAACAAAAACCAGGCCAAGGAAAAGGGATGAAACGAAGCATTTATTCACAGAACAGTTTATTGCGCATCAGTCTGCTTTCCGCGCTAACGCTTACTGCCAGCTTCACCACTCACGCACAGGATAAACCTGTCGCGGGGGGTGTGCTGACGGTCGCTCTGGGCAGCGATACCCCGATTATTGACCCCTCTATTACCGCTTATTCCGTCACCGCTCTGGTTACGCGTAACGTGGTGGATTCTTTGGTCGGCCAGGCGGAAGATAACAGCTTTACACCATGGCTGGCGGAACGCTGGGAAATTAAAAACAATAACCGCGAATACACCTTCCATCTTCGCAAGGATGTGACTTTTAGTGATGGCACGAAACTGGATGCTGCGGCGGTAAAATATAACTTTGAACGCATACTCGATCCGAAAACCACCTCCAGTTACTCCAAATCGTTGTTGGGGCCGATTGACGCGATCACTACGCCAGATGAGTACACCGTGGTGATCCGCTATAAAACGCCTTTCGCACCGCTGCTGCAGGGGCTGAGCTTGCCGTATCTCGGTATTCAGTCACCGGCTTATCTGCAGAAAGCGGCGAATACCAGCAATACCGTGGTCGGTTCTGGTCCCTTTATCCTCGAATCGTTTGTCAAAGGCAGCGGGAGTAAACTCAGCAAGCGCGCCGATTACAACTGGGGTCCGGGCTATGCCACCCATAAAGGCCCGGCATGGCTGGATAAGATCGAATTTAAGTACCTGCCGGAGTCAGCGGTACGTCTTGGCGCGCTGAATAGCGGGCAGGTACAGGTGATCGATGCCATTCCGCCGGTGAATTATGCGCAGGTAAAAAATAACCCGAAGCTGGATGTGATCACCAGGGAAAACCCCGGCGTTCCGCGCGTCCTTTATTTGAATAGCGACACAGGGATCTTCAGCGACCTGAAAGTGCGGCAGGCCTTCCAGAGCGCCATCGATCGCACTACTGCCGTTAAAGCCGCGTTCTTTGGCATCCTGAAACCTGCCGACAATATTCTTGGACCCGCTACGCTGGATTACGATCCGGCCATTGCCAGCCAGTGGGGGTTTGATCTGCAAAAAGCCCGCCGTCTTCTGGATGAAGCCGGCTGGCAGCAAACCGATAGCGAAGGCTACCGGGTCAAGGAGGGTAAACGCCTTACTGTGCAATTTACCTATTCTTCAAACGATGTCGAAGCCGCTGACGTGACGCTGTTCCAGGCAATTCAATACCAGGTAAAACAAGCCGGTTTTGAACTGAAACTCGATCCGGTGGATTCAGGCATTCTCAGCAGCCGCACGGCGGCTAACCAGTACGACATTATCTCGAACTATTTTGTTCGCCCGGAGCCGGACATCCTGCGTACCGTTTTCCATTCCAATTATATTCCGCCGAAGGGGAACAACTTCAGCCGCGTTAAAGCGCTGGATAGCCAACTGGAAACTGCTGTCGGTGCCAGCGAAGCCGAGCGTAAACGCATCTACTATGCCATCCAGCACCAGATAATCGATCAGGCCTGGGCGGTGCCAATATACATCCCGGCATATCAGTTAGGGAAAGCCAAACAGGTGCAGGGCATTAGCTGGGCCACGAACGCGAAGCCGAATTTCTATGATGTCTGGATCCAACGCTAAGCTGCTGGCAGCAGGCAAGCGCCTGCTGACCATTTTCGCCGTGCTGTGGGGCGCGGCAACGCTGACGTTTGTTGCGGTAAAACTGATCCCCGGCGATCCTGTGGCAATTCTGATAGGCAGCGCCAACAGCGTTGTGGATGATAGTTTTCGCGAGACACTGACCCGCCAGTTCGGCCTGGATAAGCCACTGTGGTGGCAATATTTGCGCTACTGTGGCGAGGCGCTGACGGGCAACCTTGGCGTGAGTTATCAGTATCGCCAGCCTGTTGTGCAGGTGATTAGCGCAGCGTTGAAAGAGACGGTGCCGCTGGCCGTCAGCGCCCTGGCGCTGGCACTGGTACTGGCGGTATTTAACGCATTACTGACAGCCGGACGTCATCCGCGTCTGCGGTCTCTGCTTGCCGGGTTGGAGCTGATGCTGCTTAGCACACCGGTGTACTGGATCGGCATCGTGTTGTTGAGCATTTTCAGTTTCAAACTGCAATGGTTTCCGGTGACCGGTAACGATGGCTGGATCGCCCTTGTGCTGCCGGTGGTGACGCTCAGCCTGCCGCTGGCTGCGACACTCAGCCAGGTGCTGCGTGATGGGCTGGAGGAGGCGCTTTCGCAGCCGTTCGCCATGACCGTGCGTACGCGAGGGGTGAGTGAAACTGCGCTGCGCTTACGGCATGCGTTGCGCCATGCCTCGCTGGCGGTGTCGACGCTGACGGGGACGCTGCTGGCCAGCGTATTAGGCGGCTCAATTCTGACCGAAACAGTATTTGGTCGGGCGGGGCTGGGGCAAATCACTCTCGGTGCGATTGAGAACCGAGACATGCCCCTGGTGCTGGGGGTGGTGATGTTCTCCGCGCTGTTGTTTGTGGTGATTAACCTGCTGATTGATACCCTTTATTTACTGATCGATCCCCGTCTACGTCTGCGAGGGCATGCTGATGAGTGATCTTTTACTGCGGGTGGCCCGCCGCGACGGGGGGCGCTATCGTAACCCGTGGCTGGCGCCGGGTACCAGCATTCCGTTGTTACTGGTGCTACTGCTCGTGGTGGCGGTGTTTTTTCCATCGCTATTCACGCCGTACACCCCCGAACAGATGGATTTCAGCGCGATTTTGCAGCCGCCGGACCTCAGACACTGGTTCGGTACTGACCAGTTGGGGCGTGATGTGTTTACCCGCGTGGTGTATGGCACCTCGCTGTCGCTGAGCATTGGGGTCGGCGCGACCCTGATTGCCAGCGCGGGCGGTATTGTGCTGGGGACACTGGCAGGTCTTGCGCCCAGGGCGGTACGGCAGTTACTCGTACGGCTACTGGACATTATGCTGGCGTTCCCCGATTTGCTGTTGGCGCTGCTGGCTATCACGGTGTTGGGGCGTGGGCCAGAGAATACCCTGCTGGCGGTCGGACTGGCCGGCATTGCTGGCTATGCCAGGCTGGTGCGCGCGCAAGTGTTGCAGGTCAGGTTATCGGGGTATGTGCAGCATGCGGTGGCGTTGGGAGAGCCGCCAATGGTGATTATTTTGCGCCATATTGTGCCCAATACGCTGCGCCCGCTGCTGGTACTGGCAACGGTGGGGATAGGGTATTTCATATTATCCGCCTCGGCCCTCAGTTTCCTTGGACTTGGGGTGACTCCGCCGACGGCGGAGTGGGGCGCATTGCTCTCTGAGGGACGTAATTTTCTCGATAGCGCCCCATGGGTCAGCCTGCTGCCCGCCAGCGTTGTCGCGCTGTCGGTGATTGCCATTACGCTGCTCGGCCGACGTGTTCAAACCCTTATTGCCAAAGGCGGGATCGCATGACTTCAGAGACCTTCCAGCAACCGCTGTTACAGGTGGCGCAACTGAGCGTCAGCTTCCCCTCGCCGCAGGGGCTGATTGAGGCGGTTAACGCCTTATCGTTTGACGTGCATGCCGGTGAAGTCCTGGCTTTGGTAGGCGAGTCCGGTTCGGGTAAATCCGTCACGGCCCGGACGCTAGTCGGGCTGGCGGGGGCAGGGGCGGCTGTTCGCGCCGAGGCCCTGATATTGCATGGGCACGATGGCCTGTCGCAGAATTTACTGGCGTGCGATGCCCGCCGTTGGCAGCAACTACGCGGGCGCGAAATTGGTTTTGTTTTGCAGGATGCACTGACCTCGCTTGACCCGCTGCGCCGGATTGGTCAGGAAGTCGCGGAGCCGTTGTTGACGCACCGCCTGGAACGGGGGGCGGCAGTTCGCGAACGCGTGGCGGAGCTGTTAACGCAAACCGGCATCCCCGATCCGCATAACCGGATGGCGCAGTACGCACATGAACTCTCCGGTGGCTTGCGCCAACGAGCGCTCATCGCGTCGGCGCTGGCGGCGGGGCCGCGATTACTCATTGCCGATGAACCTAC
Organism: Klebsiella sp. HMSC25G12; assembly: GCF_001807705.1. Lineage (NCBI taxonomy): Bacteria > Pseudomonadati > Pseudomonadota > Gammaproteobacteria > Enterobacterales > Enterobacteriaceae > Klebsiella > Klebsiella sp. HMSC25G12. Next base: position 75,978 of record NZ_KV789911.1, read on the forward strand.
TACCGCGCTGGACGCCACCGTACAAAAACAAGTTTTGAATGTATTCAGGGCCCTGGCGGATGCCGGGCATGGCGTGCTGCTGATCACCCATGATTTATCGGTGGTGGCGGATATTGCCGACCGTGTGGTGGTGATGCGGCAGGGCAAAGCAGTGGAGAGCGGCAAGGTGCGACAGGTGCTGCATGCGCCGCAACACCCTTATACCCGCCGTCTGCTGGCGGCCATTCCCTCTGCCGGTACGCGTGGGACGTGGTTAACAGGAAACGATCCGCTGGGTCAAACGGTAGTGCGGGAGAACATCAGTACTGACAGCACCACACCCGTGCTGGCTGCCGATAACGTATCACTGGCGTATGTTCTGCCGGATGGCCGTCGCTTGCAGGCCGTCAATCAGGTGACGTTAGAGGTCGCGCAGGGCGAAACGCTGGGCATTGTGGGCGAATCCGGTAGCGGGAAGACCACGCTAGGCAAACTGGCGCTGGCGCTGCAGGCACCGCAACAGGGCGAGATCCTTCTCGCTGGGCAACCATGGAGCAGGCTGACAGAACGTCAGCGGCAGCCGTTGCGGTCGCGTATCCAGACGATTGTGCAGGATCCGCTGGGTTCATTTAATCCGCAATATAACGTGGCGCAATTGCTGCAACAGCCTCTGCGCCTGCATACGACGCTCACAGCCGCGGACCGGTTGTCACGTGCGCAGGCGTTGCTGGCGCTGGTTGGTTTAAGTCCTGATCTGCTGACGCGACGTCCGGCCACGCTTTCCGGTGGGCAGCGGCAACGTATCGCCATCGCCCAGGCCCTGGCCTGCGAGCCGGATATTCTGATTTGCGACGAGCCGGTGTCGGCGCTGGATGTCACCACCCAGGCGCAAGTGTTGGATTTGCTGGTAGCGCTGCAACGCCGTTTGCATCTGTCAATGCTGTTTATCTCTCATGATCTGGGCGTGGTGCAGCATATGAGTCATCGTATTGCGGTGATGAAAGACGGCGAGGTAGTCGAAAGCGGCAGTGTGGATCAAATTTTTCGGGCGCCACGCCACCCGTGGACTCGACAATTGTTATCAGCTGTTGGGCAGACGCCGTTGCGATATAACTGAGCAGTAAACGTCAAACACCGTTATCAGAAATGGGGTCATGTTATTCAACACTCTTATCATCTCCAGAGCCCGTTCCAGGCGGTCTTACGTGATAGAGGGCAGGGAAGAGGCACTGGCCCGGCGCTCGATAGTGCCATCCGTACGCAGTGCTCGTTCAGCTAAGTTTGCCTATGTGAATTTCAGTTTAGTGACCTGCTGCGGGGGCGCCTGGCATACCCGATTTCACGAACGGCGGGCGGGTGAACCAGATGATGATAATCAGCGCCATAAAACCCCAGCCGAGCGCCCAGAAATAGTCGATTGTCGACATCATGTAGGCCTGCTGGGTAACCACCTGGTCAATCATCGCAAGATGCTGCTGCGTCGGGCCACCCATCTTATTTACGTAATCCATAGCCGCTGGGTTGTACTGTGTCACGCTCTCGGTCAGATTCGCGTGGTGGAAAACTTCACGTCGCTGCCAGATCCATGTGGTTAACGATGAGGCAAAGGAGCCGCCGAGTACGCGAAAGAACGTGGCCAGTCCTGAGCCTTCCGCCACTTCGTTACCGTGCAGATTCGACAGCACAATGGTGGTCAGCGGCATGAAGAAGAAGGCCACGCCAATCCCCATAAACATCTGCACGCTGGCGATGGTGCGGAAATCCACGTCAGTATTGAACTGCGCGCGCATCAGACAGGATGCCCCCATTGTCAGGAATGACACTGAGCATAAAATTCGCAAATCCACTTTGGTGGCGTAACGTCCGATGACTGGCGTCAGCACCAGTGGTAAGAAGCCCATCGGCGCAGCGGCGAGACCGGCCCAGATAGCCGTGTAGCCCATCTGGGTCTGCAACCACTGCGGCAGAATAATGTTGATGGCAAAGAACGCGGCATAGCCCAGCATCAGCGCCAACGTGCCGATGGCGAAGTTGCGGTCTTTGAACAGCCGCAGGTTCACAATCGGGTGACGTTCGTCCAGCTCCCATATCACAAAGCAAATCAGGCTGATCGCCGAGACAATAGACATCACGATAATGGGCGTAGAAGAGAACCAGTCTTCGTCGTTGCCCTTATCCAGCACCACCTGCAGCAGGCCCACGCCAAGCACCAACAGCGCGATGCCAATATAGTCGACAGGCGATGACTGCGTTGTTTCTTCACGCATGCGCAGCTGCGACCAGACCACGATGGAGGCGAAAATCCCAATCGGCACGTTGATGTAGAAGATCCACGGCCAGGAGTAGTTATCGGTAAGCCAGCCGCCGGTGATGGGCCCCACGATAGGCGCCACCACGGTCACCATCGACAGCAGCGCCAGCGCCATGCTGCGTTTCATCGGCGGGAAGATAACCAGCAACAGCGTCTGACACATCGGGAACATCGGCCCGGCGAAAAAGCCCTGCAACGCACGGAAGATGATGAGCTCCGTCATGCTGTGGGCGAAGCCGCACAGAAATGACGTCAGGGTAAAGAACATCACCGAGGCGATAAACAACCGCAACTGCCCGAATCGGCGGGTAAACCAGCCTGTCAACGGTAGAGCAATAGCGTTACACACCGCAAAAGAGGTGATAACCCATGTCCCCTGATCGGCGCTAACGCCCAGGTTGCCGGAGATAGTCGGCAGCGCCACGTTGGCGATGGTGGAGTCCAGCACCTGCATAAAGGTCGCCAGCGACAGGGCAAGCGTCGCCAGAAACAGGCTGGGGGGCGTAAAGGCTGCCTTCGGCTCTGACATAGCTTCTCTCTTAGCGCTGGGCTACAGCGCTGGTGTTGTCATGAAGGATTTTCGCCACCAGATTATCGGCTGCTTCCATTGGCGTTTCATACACATCGGTACGGAATCGCGGCTGTTCGACGGTTTTTTGTGGCAGAAGATGACCACCCTGATTGCGGATATCCACCTCAGCGTTCATCGACAGACCCACACGCAGCGGATGCTTCTGCATGTCATGTGGATCAAGCGTGATGCGTACCGGCAGGCGTTGGACGATTTTGATCCAGTTGCCGCTGGCGTTCTGGGCTGGCAACAGTGAGAATGCGCTACCGGTACCAATGCCGAGACTTTCGATGGTGCCGTGATATTTCACGTTATCGCCATAGAGATCCGCATTAAGCTCTACTTTTTGCCCAATGCGCATGTTCTGCATTTGGCTCTCTTTAAAGTTGGCATCCACCCACACTTCATTCAGCGGCACGATGGCAAGCAGCGTGGTGCCGGAGGTGACCCGCATCCCGAGCTGCACAGCACGTTTAGCGACGTAACCACTGACGGGCGCAACAATGGTGCTGCGGGAGTTATCGAGATAGCGTTGGCGCAGCGTCGCAACGGCGGTTTTGACTTCAGGATGGTTATCCACCACGGTGTCATCAACCATCGCCTGATTGGTTTTGAGCGCTTGCTCTGCAGCCAGTAAATCGCTTTGCGCGCTGGTCACGGCATCACGGTAGTGCGCCAGATCTTCCACCGCAATGGCGCCGGAACTGACAATTTTTTCCCGGCGCAAGTAGTCACTTTTCGCTGTTTGCAGGGCTACTTTTTTGGCAGCAACTTGTGCACGGTAGTTGTCGGCAGTGCTATAGAGACCACGCACCTGACGCACTGTGCTGGCGAGATTGGCTTCAGCCTGCTGCAGGGCGATGGCGGTATCGCTTGGGTCCAGCAGAACCAGGGGCTGGCCTTTTTCGACATAATCGCCTTCATCCACGGTCACCTGAGTCACGGTACCGGTGATTTGCGGTGTCAGGGTGACCTGATTTCCGTTGACGTAAGCATCGTCGGTGCTCTCGTAATAGCGGGCGTAAAGCAGATACCAGGCCAGACAGCCTCCTGCCGCGAGGATCAGGATCAGTAATAAAATGGCGAAGTTTCTTGTACGCTTGCCTGGGCGCTTGTCAGAGGGAGGCGCGTTATTTTCCATAGACATAACCGGTGACCTTAATTAGCGATGGGGGGCCGTGAATTCATCGGGCAGCATTTTGATAAGAATATCTGCGAGCTGCCGGGATTCTTCGGGCGTCAGACGCGCCGTTAAGTCCGCGAGGATGGTATTCAGTGCTTCATTCTGAAACGTATTGCACAGCGTCTGACCTTTTGCCGTCAGGGCCAGGATCACCTGGCGCTTGTCGTGCGGATTCGGGCGGCGCTCGACCAGGTCGTTCTTCACCATACGTGCAACCATACGGCTCATTGCCCCGGTATCCATCTGCAGGCTCTTGCAGATTTCTGCCGGGCTGGTGTTACCTTTAAATATATTAATCAATACCTTAAATTGCGGTGCGGTAATGCCGCTGTCGGCAAAGTAATGGCCGATAAGCAGGTCCTTAAACTGGTTTGCCAGATGGAACAGCAAACCCAGATGCAGGTTTTTATGGGAAGAGTCGATTGGGGTATTCATGATAGCTGCCTGGTCAGTAATTAACATGATAATTACTGCCTGGTCACCAATTGTCAAATTAGGTCAACAGAAAGCACACATATTGACAAATGGAGGAGGGCGATAAGCGAATTACGATCACTCGAACCCGTGATGCCCGCAGACATCAATTTGGATGCGCTCTGGGGTACAGGCCCGACGCAGGCGTGATTGATGTACGCGCGGCCGTAACTTGCCAGGGTTCCATAAAGCAGTCTGTGTCATCAGCTGGCGTACTGTCGGACCAAAATCAGCGTAATGTTCGCGGATAGTACGCAGTACACGTTCTCAGTTGCCGGTTGCCAGGCTGGCTACGACGACGGTTAACAAGTGAAAGCGGCCCATGTTCACGATAGCGCTCCAACAACCGTCGGCAGTGTCTGTCAGATATCTCAAGCGGATAATATTGAGTACGTACCGGGCAAGACCATCAGGTCGTTGGTTATTGCTGGGTTTTCAACGACGACGGCTAGCCATACCCAGCGGGCCAGATTCACGGTAACGCGACAGAAGGCATCGGCACAGGCTGTCAGATATGCTCAGGCGCTGTGTGGCCATCAAGTGTAGTCAGACGTCGAACGATAACGTCCTAATAACTTTGAGTCGGTTAACTTTATCCAAAGCAAAAAACTCCGCCGCATGAGCCGTCATCAGAATCTATCGATGCTGAATCTACGAGTACTTATCCAGGAGAAAACCTAACAACTTAGCCACCACAATATGTGTCTAGCCAATGTTGAAATGTCGTGCTGAAA
>NZ_KV789912.1:0-281 GCF_001807705.1 Klebsiella sp. HMSC25G12
TCGCCGGTGTCGGAGCTGCCGGTACAGGTGATACGCGACGGGTTGGTCTCGTCTGCCATCACTTCCGGACTACAGGATTTCACCTGCGACACCGTCGCCACGTCAAACTGCACGCCGCCGATATCAAAGTTCTTCACCCCGGCGCCCTGGCCGTCGTGGTTCATCCAGAAGTAGTCGTTGATCCCCTGTTGCGGACGCTGGTGGAAGTCGCGGCCGGCCCAGATATAGGCGTTGGGGTTGGATTCCAGCACGTTGGTGACGCCGACGTAGGCCTTCTTCAG
>NZ_KV789912.1:301-43037 GCF_001807705.1 Klebsiella sp. HMSC25G12
AGGCCGAACGGAATGGCCATATCCGGCGAGGCGGCGGTTGTCTGCGGGTTGGTGATCACGTCGACCTTTTTGTTGGCCGCGGCGTCGATTTTCGCCTGGCGGTCGGCCAGCGCTTTATCAACGGCTTTGGCAACGATGGCGTCGATCTGTTCCTGCGTAAATTCTTGCGCCATGACAGAAATTGGGCACAGCGCGGCGACAACCGCCATGGCTAAAGGCAGTTTTTTCACAGTATTCATGGTTATCTCGCTTTAATAATTAATATATTTCAGATAATAACCATCCCATTCTGGCTAAAATAAATAACCAAAATAAGCTGATTTGTTTTTTAGGGTACAGCGACGCCGGAGAATAATATTCTCGCTGACGTTATTTCATATTAATTAACGCTGGTACAGATGGATTAATTCTTCTGAGAACTCGCGGGCCAGCAGCGAATTCATCAGATGATCCTGGGCATGTACCATAATCAGCGTCATAGGCTGACGCGCTTCATCGGCATCCTGCCCGATGAGCTGGGTCTGCATCTGATGCGCCCGGCGGGCGTAGCCGTCGGCCTCATTTAAGAGTAAGCGCGCTTCGTCGATATTTCCGGTTCGGGCCGCATGCAACGCTTCAAAACATAATGAGCGTGACTGTCCTGCATTAACGATAATTTCCATTACCGCATCTTCTAATTCAATCATGTGTATTCCTGAGGTATTTATTATTTAATAATGCAGTGAAAGTCCATTTTCTGCATTATTACGCTGTCATCTTATTATCTCTCCGGAAGGAGAGGGATTAGCTAACGGTTTCTGCCACTGGAACGCTATTTTTGGCTTTCTCAACTTCGGTTTTCATTAAGGAACGTTCATAGGCGCGCAGGAACGGCAGGTAAATGACCGCCGACATCACCATGCAGATGAGACACATCACCACCGGACTCAGGGTCCAGTTGGCCGCCCATGACGCGCCAATTGGTGCCGGCGTGGTCCACGGAGTGAGGGACACCACCTGGCTCAGCCAGCCAAGACGCGTCGCGCCGTAAGCCAGCACCGCGTTGACCATCGGCACGCAGACGAAGGGGATAAACATCATCGGGTTCATGATGATTGGCGCCCCGAACAGAATCGGCTCGTTAATATTAAAGAAGCTCGGCACAATGCCCATCTTGCCGATGGTGCGCAGATGAGTGGCCCGGCTACGCAGCAGCAGGAAAGCCAGCGGCAGAGTCGAACCGACACCGCCAATCAGCAGATAGTGATCCCAGAAGCCCTGCAGATAGACGTGCGGCAGCACCGTACCCGCCGCCAGCGCCGCCTGGTTTGCCGACAGGTTGGCCATCCAGAACGGGTTCATAATGCCGGTAACAATCAGTGAGCCGTGGATCCCGGCGAACCAGAAAATCTGGCACATCAGAACGGAGAGCAAAATCGCCGGCAGCGAGTCGGAGGCGGAAACCAGCGGCTCCAGCAGATGCATGATCGCCTGCGGCAGGATCATCCCGGTCTGCGCTTCGATAAACAGGTTCAGCGGATGCAGAGTCGCAATGACCACCAGCACCGGGATCAGGATTTCAAACGAACGGGCGACGCCGGTGGGGACCTCTTTCGGCAGACGAATCGTAATGTTGTTTTGCTTCAGCCACGCATAAACGCGGGTGGAGTAGATGGCGGTGATCAGCGCGGTGAAAATGCCCTGACCGGACAGATACTGAGTGGAAATTTTGCCATCGGCATAGGGCGCGGCGACCAGCAGGAAGGCCATAAACGCCAGCAGACCGGACATTACCGGATCGAGCTGAAACTGACGACCGAGGCTGGCGCCAATGCCGACCGAGATAAAGAAGGTCATCACGCCCATGCTGAGGTTAAACGGCAGCATCAGCTGTTCGCGGTAGTGCTGGGAGAAATCAAGCCAGCCGCGGGCAAAGCCGTTGGTGGTATCGGGTGAAAACGGCGGAAAGATAAATACCAGCATGAAAGAGCCGATGATCATAAACGGCAAGGCGGCAGTGAAGCCATCGCGGATAGCGATAACGTATTTCTGCTGCCCAAGGCGTCCTGCCAGCGGAGTAATAGATTGCTCGATCACGGCAATCATGGACTGATACAGAGAACTCATTTCAACACCTCTCAGTGCGCCGCTGGGATCAGCGACAGAGCATAATTCAGGACGTTGTCTCCCCGCTGCATACCGTAGTCCATCGTATCGATGGGCTGAACGGGAATGTTCAGGGAAGCCGCTTTGTCAGACAGGGTTTTCAACATGTATTTCACCTGGGGGCCAAGCAACACCACCTGATACTGCGGAAACTGCATGTCAAATTCGGAAACGCCATAGGCATCAATCTGCACCGGCAGGTCACGTTCATTCGCCGCCTCCACCATCTTTCTGACCAGCAGACTGGTGGACATCCCGGCAGAGCAGCACAGCATAATCTTGTACATCGACGACCATCCTCAAAATGTAAAAAGTTATTGCGTGGATGATTTGATATCAGACGGAAACCGGTTTCCATTCATAAAAAGCAGAACTGTGATAGTGGTCAAGATCTCCTGCTTATGGGGCGGATTTATTGGATTTCGCTCACATTATTCTGTCGATTTGGCGATGTTTTGCGCTGAAATGGAAAATCGGTTTCCAAACAAATGGTGAAATGGATATACTGCGCTGGTCACAATTGAAGCGATTCAGGTTTACAGGATTTTGGCGGGACGCGGCGCCCGCGCAGGGGAAAATGATGTCGACAATCAATGATGTTTCACGACTTGCCGGGGTTTCCAAAGCCACGGTGTCGCGAGTGTTGAGCGGCTCACGTGGCGTGAAGGAAGCCAGTCGTCAGGCGGTGCTGCAGGCGGCGGAAGCGCTCAATTACCGGCCAAACATGATAGCCCAGTCGTTGCTCAGCCAGTCCACCGGCTGTATCGGCGTCATCTGCGCCCAGGACAACATCAATCAAACCACCAGCTATCTCTACGCCCTGGAAAAACAGCTCAGCCAGCACCAGAAGCACCTGCTGCTGCGCTTCGCCAACACCAGCAACGGCGTGATGAGCTCGCTGGAGGAGTTGACCTGCGGGTTGTGCGATAACGTGCTGATCATCGGCGCGCGTTTTCCCCTGAATATTAACCGCCCGGACGTGGTGCTGGTGGACTGCCTCGACAGCGAGGGCGACAACAGCATTCAGTTCGATCATGCCTTCGCTGCCGAAACCGCCTGCCACTATCTGATTAGCCAGGGCAGACGGCAGATTGCGCTGATTCATCCGCAGAGCAGCGGCTTTGCCGATCAGGTGCTGCTGGGCTACAAGCACGCGCTGGAAAAAAACTTTTTGCCGTTTAATCGCAACCTGGTGTTTCTGGATAACACCTCGCCGTCGGTGGCGGTGCAGGAGCTGGTCAATAACGCCACGACGCTGAACTTTAACGCGCTGTTGGTGAGCGATGAACAGCAGGCGCAGCGCGTGGTGCCGCAGCTGCAGGCGTTTAACCGCGCCGTTCCGCAAAATGTGATGGTGTTTAGTCTCGCCGGATCGTTACAGCTGCCCGGTATCCCCACCATTCCGGCCATTGAATATTCCATGGACGCGATGGCGTCGCGGATCGTCAACTGGCTGACCGAGAAAACGGACAACCCGGGCGGCAGCCCGCTGCGCGGCGATTTAATTATTCCGAAGCATTGAACACCGCTCTTGCCCTGACCCGCCGCCGTTGGCTGCGGGTTTTTTGCTGGCTGGTTTTTGTCGTATCCCTCACATTATAAATAAAACTCATATCTGACGCCGGGTTTTCGAACCGGACAGCCTGCGTGACCTGCCTTAAGTTGAGTACGAAAGTTCCACTCAAAAAACACTAACCAGAACATTCGTACCGCCTGCTTAAGGAAGTGACCCTATGAATCACATGAACGTTGTCGATGTGAAAGCGTGGATAGATGCCCGTCCGGTCTCGCGCTTTCAATGGAACGTGCTGCTGCTCTGTTTCATCATCATTATGCTGGATGGGTATGACGCCGCGGTGATGGGCTTTGTCGCCCCGGCGCTCATCGAGGACTGGGGCATCAGCCGGGCTGAAATGGGGCCGATTCTTGGGGCGGCCATGTTCGGCGTCGCCATTGGCGCCCTGGTGGCGGGCCCGCTTTCTGACCGCTACGGCCGAAAACGCATTTTACTCTGGTCGGTGGCGCTGTTTGCGCTGTTCAGCCTGGCCGGCGCCGTGGCGCAAAGCCCATCGCAACTGGCGCTGATGCGTTTTCTTACTGGCCTTGGCCTTGGCGCGGTGATGCCCAACTGCGTCACGCTGGTGGCGGAATATATGCCGGAGCGGCGTAAAGGGGTGATGATCACCCTGATGTACAGCGGTTTTAACGTGGGTTCCGGCCTCGGCGGCTTTATCGCCGCCGGTTTGTTATCGCATTACAGCTGGCACTCGGCGCTGATTTTTGGCGGCGTGCTGCCGCTCGTGGTGCTCCCCTTTATGATCGTGATGTTGCCGGAGTCGGCGATGAACATGGTGGCGCGCCGGCTACCGGGCGAGCAGATCGCCAGGGCGCTTAACCGGCTTGGGGGCCAGTTTACGGCGGAAACCGTTTTTCAGTTGAATGCGCCGCCCATCACGCGGAGCAGCAAAGTGGCGCAGCTGTTTCGGCATGGCTATGCCCGCGGCACGATAGCGCTGTGGCTGACCTATTTTATGGGGCTGTTCGTGATATATCTGCTGAACGGCTGGCTGCCAACCATTCTCCGCTCCGGCGGGCTGTCGCTGCAGCAGGCGGCGATGATGACCGGCTTGTTCCAGCTCGGCGGCCCGCTGGGCGGGATCCTTGTCGGTATGCTGATGGATCGCGCTTCGGCGAAAGCCGTGATTGCGGCAACCTATTTCCTCGGCTGCCTGTGCCTGTTGTCCCAAGGGTTGATGGATTTCGGATCGGCGGCGCTGTCGGTGCTGATTTTTATCAGCGGGATGTGCATTAACGGCGCGCAGAACGGTCTGCAGGCCTATTCGCCAGCCTATTATCAAACCGAGATCCGTGCTACCGGCGTCAGCTGGATGCATGGTATCGGCCGTACCGGGGCTATTCTCAGCTCCACGCTGGGCGGGATGCTGATGCTGGCCGTACCGGGACACTCGTCGATCTTTTTGGTGCTTGCGCTGCCGGCCTGCCTGGCGGGGATCTGTATTTTGTTGCACCGTATGAATCACGCTAAGCCTCGACTCACAGAGGCAGAACTGGACGCTTTGTCATCCCCCCTGGAACACCGATAAGTGGAGTTATCTGATGGCTAACATTCTCGGCGGTATCGCCGTCTCTCATACCCCGACTATCGGCTTCGCGGTCGATCATCATAAACAGCAGGACCCGGCGTGGTCGCCGATCTTCCAGAGCTTCGAACCGCTGCAGCGCTGGCTGGAGGAGAAAAAACCGGATGCGCTGGTGTACATCTTTAATGATCATGTGACCGCCTTTTTCTTCGATCACTATTCGACTTTTACGCTGGGAATCGACAGTCAATATGACGTTGCCGATGAAGGCGGCGGACCACGCTGTCTGCCGCCGGTCCAGGGCAATGCGGCGCTCTCAAGGCACATTGGCGCCAGCCTGATGGCCGATGAGTTTGATATGTCGTTCTTTATGGATAAAAAGCTCGACCACGGCCTTTTCTCGCCGCTTTCGGCGCTGCTGCCCTGGGATGAAGCGCAGGGGTGGCCGACGGCGGTGATCCCGTTACAGATCGGCGTGCTGCAATTTCCGGTACCGAGCGCGCGCCGTTGTTACAAACTCGGCCAGGCGCTGCGCCGGGCAATTGAAAGCTTCCCGGAAGATATCAATGTGGCGATTGTCGCGACCGGCGGGCTCTCGCATCAGGTTCATGGCGAGCGCTGCGGATTTAATAATCCCGACTGGGATGCCCAGTTTGTTGACATGCTGGTTAATGACCCGGAAAAGCTCACCGAAATGACCCTTGGCGAATATGCTGAGCTGGGGGGGATGGAGGGGTCCGAAGTGATCATGTGGCTGGTGATGCGCGGCGCGCTATCAGCCAATGTCACCGAAACCTGGCGCGACTATTACCTGCCGTCGATGACCGGTATCGCCACGCTGATCCTTGAGAACAATGCGCGCCTGCCCCCCGTCGATACCCTGACGCGCCATCGCCAGCATATGGCGCAGCAGCTGGCCGGGGTGGAGAAACTGCCGGGAACCTATCCTTTTACCCACGAGCGCAGCCTGAATGGCTTGCGGCTTAACCGTTTCCTGCATCGGCTGATTGAGCCTGCCTGGCGCGAACGTTTTCTGCAGTCGCCTCAGTCGCTTTATGCCGAAGCCGGACTGAGTGAGGAGGAACAGCAGTTGCTCAACGCACGCGACTGGCGGGGATTGATTCAGTATGGCGCCAGTTTCTTCCTGCTGGAGAAAATGGGCGCGGTGGTCGGCGTATCCAACCTGCATATTTACGCCGCGATGCGCGGGCAGACGCTGGAGGCGTTTCAGCAAACGCGCAACCAACAGGTAACCTATTCGGTGGCGGGTAAACGTTAAACGGTCCCGTCCTGAACCTGCTGATAGATAAAACGCAACAGCGCCTGCGTCGCCGGGGAGGGCAGGCTGCCGGCGCGAAACGTCAGCCCGATACGCCGGGTGGTATCGGGCAGGGGGACCGGCAACACGCTGAGCAGCCCATTGTCAGTTTCAAAACGCATCTGGCTGGCGGAGACTGCCGCCAGCATGTCGGAGTCCTGCAGCAATCCTCTCACCATCGCCGCATCCCCGGTCTCCACCGTCGGTTGGGGCAGCGGCAGCCCCAGGGTGATAAACGCCTTATCCAGCAAATGGCGCGCCGGCGCGTTGGCGCGCGGCAGCACCCATTGCGCGGTCGCCAGCTGGCTGCGCGGATCCGGATGGCGCAGCAGCGGGTGGTTATTACGCAGTAAAATCAACATATCCTCTTCAAATAACGCCTCGCTACAGAGGTCCGGAAGATCTTCATCCTGACGCAGGGCGCCGATAATAAAATCGATATTACCTGCCCGCATATCGGCGACCAGCGACTCATACGGGCTTTCATTGGTCATGAGGGTAATGCCCGGGTGCTGAGCCAGAAAGGCGGCGATGGCGGAGGGCAGTAGCCGGGTCCGGCTCAGCGGCAGGGCGCCAATGCGCACGGTGCCCTCCAGCACCCCGCGACGGGCGGCGATATCGCTCCAGATGTTTTCCAGCTCGTTGAGCGCTCTGCTGACCGGGGGATAGAGTAGCTCCGCGGCGGGCGTGGGGCGCACCCCTTCTGGCGTCCGGCGAAATAGCGCCGAATCCGCCCCTTTCTCCAGGACCTTCAGCGCGGCGCTGACCGCCGGCTGGGTGATCCCCAACTGTTGCGCGACGGTTTGGGTATGGTTGACGTGATAGAGCTGAATAAATATGGCTAACCGGCGGGTATTGAACAGCCAGCCGGCGTCCGCCAGCGGGCCGCTGGTGCGGGTATGGTGTTTCTGCAACAGCGCCGGAATGGCCTGCAGGTCGTCAATCGCCCGCCGGGCGCGCGGCAGGATGCACTTGCCATACTCGGTGGGCACCATGCCGCTGTAATGGCGTTCGAACAGCGTGACGTTCAACGCGGCTTCAAGGTCGCGGATGGCCCGGGTTATCGCTGACTGCGTGCGGAATAAGTCATCGGCCGCACGCGAGACGCTGCCGCGCAGCGCGACCTGACAGAAAAAACGCAGCTGCATGATATTTATGATTTTATCGTGCTTTTTCTTCAGCATGGTTCGTCAGGCCTGGAACAGTGAGTGAGTTGACAACATAAATAAAAATCATAGCCTTCGCAAGTTAACGAATTACCTCCCTGCGACGGGACATGACAAGCTGAAAAAAACAACAGAGGAAGCCATCATGTCTCATCCGGTTAGCGAAAAAAGTGCCCTTGTCGTCAGCGCCCACTCGGCCGATTTCGTCTGGCGCGCGGGCGGTGCGATAGCGCTGCATGCCCTGCAGGGCTATCAGGTCCATGTGGTCTGTTTATCCTTTGGCGAGCGCGGCGAGTCCGCCAAACTGTGGCGCAAAGGCAACATGACCGAGGAGGCGGTGAAGCAGGTGCGTCGCGAAGAGGCGCAGGCCGCCGCTGAGATCCTGGGCGCCAGCGTCGAATTCTTTGATATCGGCGACTATCCGCTGCGCGCCGATAAAGAGACGCTGTTTCGTCTGGCGGATGTGTATCGCCGTATCCAGCCCCACTTTGTCCTGACGCACTCCCTGCACGATCCCTATAACTACGATCATCCGCTGGCCTCCCATCTGGCGCAGGAAGCACGGATTATCGCCCAGGCAGAAGGCTATCGCCCCGGCGAGAAAATTGTCGCTGCTCCCCCGGTTTACTGTTTCGAACCGCACCAGCCGGAGCAGTGCAACTGGAAACCCGATGTGTTACTGGACATCACCGCTGTCTGGGAGAAAAAGTATCAGGCCATTCAGTGCATGCAGGGTCAGGAGCATCTGTGGGAATACTACACCCGCGTGGCGCTGCAGCGCGGAGTGCAGGCCAAACGCAATATCGGCATCACGGCCGCGCGCGATATCGTTCACGGCGAAGCCTTCCAGAGCATCTTCCCCCGCGTAACGGAGAACCTGGCATGAACTTGTTAAATAAAAAAGGCCTTGTGATCCGCCACCTGCCGCGCCATGACGAGGCGGTTTTGCGCCGCTGTGAGGCGGCCGGGGTGGCGACGCTCCATGAAGCCTGGGAGCGCCAGGGGCTGATGGGGCCGGCAATCCGTCCGATTCAGCAGGGCGTCAGCCGGGCGGGCAACGCGGTAACCGTGCTGGTGACGCCAGGCGACAACTGGATGTTTCATGTCGCGGTCGAGCAGTGCCGCGCCGGCGATATTCTGGTGGTGGCCCCGACGTCGCCGTGCGGCGATGGCTTCTTCGGCGATCTGCTGGCGACGTCTCTCCAATCGCGCGGCGTGGTCGGTCTGGTGGGCGATATCGGCATTCGTGATTCGCAGACTTTGCGGGAGATGGGATTCGCCGTCTGGTCCCGTCAGGTTTATGCCCAGGGAACGGTGAAAGAGAGCCTCGGTTCGGTTAACGTCCCGGTGATTTGCGCAGGCCAGCTTGTGCAGCCGGGCGATGTCGTGGTGGCCGACGACGATGGCGTCGTGGTGCTGCCTCACGCGCAGGTCCGTGATGTGCTCGATAAAGCGGAAGCCCGTATGAGCAATGAGCTTGCGAAGCGTGAGCGGATGCGCCATGGCGAGCTGGGGCTGGATATTTACGCGATGCGCCCGCGTCTGGCGGAAAAGGGGCTGCGGTATTACGACCGCGCAGACGAGGTGGAGGAATAAATGGCGCAACGCGGAATCCCCTGTCTATGGATGCGCGGCGGCACCTCGAAGGCAGCCTGTTTTCTGGCTGACGATCTGCCTGCCGATCCGGTGCAACGTGATGCGGTGCTGCTGGCGGTGATGGGCTCGCCTGATCCCCGGCAAATTGACGGGATCGGCGGCGCCGATCCGCTGACCAGTAAAGTGGCGATTATCCGCCGCTCCGCACGGCCTGACGCCGATGTGGACTATCTGTTTGCCCAGGTGAACGTGGCGGCGGCCACCGTGGATTACGGCCAAAACTGCGGCAATATTCTCGCCGCCGTTGGCCCTTTCGCCATCGAGCGTGGTCTGGTTCGCCACGATGCGCCGCTCACTCGGGTGCGTATTTATATGGAGAACACGGGGCAACTGGCGGTGGCAGAGATCCCCTGCGATGCCGACGGGGTCGACTACGCCGGCGAGAGTCGTATCGATGGCGTGCCGGGCAGCGCCAGCCCGATCCTGCTCCATTTTCTTGATGTGGCGGGCTCCAGCTGCGGGGCGCTGCTGCCGACCGGCCGGGTTCGTGACCGTTTTGACGGCGTTGAGGTGACCTGCATCGATAACGGTATGCCGGTGATCCTGCTGCGCGCTTCCGACCTCGGTTGCACCGGCTATGAGACGCGCGAACAGCTGGATAATGACGATGCGCTTAAACGTCGCCTGGAGTCGATTCGCCTGCAGGCCGGGCCGCTGATGCAGCTTGGCGACGTCAGCCAGCGCACGGTGCCCAAGATGACCCTGATCGCCGAACCGCGACACGGCGGCGCCATCAGCAGCCGCACCTTTATCCCCCACCGCTGCCACGCGTCAATCGGCGTGTTTGGCGCGGTGAGTGTGGCCAGCGCCTGTCTGCTTCCTGGATCCGTCGCGTATCGCCTGGCGCAGGTAGCGCCAGGCGATACGCCGCTGCTCAGCGTCGAGCATCCGACAGGCGAATTTAGCGTGACACTTCAGCTTGATGCTGACGGCGCCCTGGCTGGCTGCGGCCTGTTACGCACGGCGCGACTGCTGTTTGCTGGCGAGGTTTTTATTCCGGCCCGCGTCTGGCCGCGTGAGGAGTGATGATGACAATCGCGTTTATTGGTTTTGGCGAGGCGGGTGGCATTCTGGCGGCGGATCTGGCCCGTGAGCATGCGGTGACCATGTGGGATTGCAAGCTCAATGGCCCGGCGCGAGAGGCGATGGGCAAAAAAGCCCGTGATTCGCGCGTTCAGGTGGGAAATTCGCTGGCGCAGGCCCTGGAGGGGGCCACGCTGGTTTTTTCTACTGTGACCGCCGGTGAGGCGCTAAAGGTGGCGCAGCAGGCCGCCGCGCTGCTGCAGCCGGGGCAATACTTCCTCGATCTCAACTCCGTGGCGCCGGAGACGAAACGGCAGGCGGCTGAACATTTTCTGCCGGGCACCTACATCGATGTCGCGGTGATGGCGCCGGTACCGCCGGCCCGATTGCAGACACCGTTATTGATCGGCGGGCCGCAGGCGGAGGCGATCGCGCCGCGTCTGCAGGGGCTGGGGCTGAATGCCCGCTATGGCGCCAGTACGGTGGGCCAGGTGTCGGCGATAAAAATGTGCCGTAGCGTGATGATCAAAGGTCTTGAAGCGCTTACCACAGAATGCCTGTTCGCGGCTCGTGAATATGGCGTCGAGGAGGAGGTGCTTAGCTCCTTGCATCATAGTTTCCCCTCTCTGGGCTGGACAGGAGCGTTCCCCGACTATCTGATCAGCCGGGTGGCGGAACATGGCATTCGGCGCAGCGAAGAGATGGAAGAGGTGGTGAAAACCCTGCGTGACGTGGGGAGCGCCGGGATAATGAGCGAGGCGATCGCGAAAAGCCAGCGCCAGCTGCCGGAGCAGATGGCCGCCCGTAGCCTGAGCTACAGGCAGCTGACGCCGTTTGACTGGAAAACGCTGGTCGCCAGGCTGAAATAACCGCTATTTGGCCGGACAGACGATTTTGTCGATTGCGGCCTGGTAGCTTTTTTGGTTATTGCGCTCTTTCGCCAGCGTTGCTTCGCGGACCGCGTTCTTGTTACCGTCGGTCGCCAGCACTTTATTGGCAAAATCGTTGTCGCTGAGGTGGCTTGCTGGCGGGCATTTTTCCTTCACCGCTTTGAGCACCTGCTGTTTTTGCTGCTCGAACTGCAGGCTTTGCAGCGGTGATTCGGCCCACGCCGACGTGGCGCTCAGGGCGGTGACCAGGCATACCATCCAACATGCTTTCATCAGGCTTCTCCTTCCGTAATCGCTTCCGTCAACTATATGCGCAGGCGCGAAAACACGCAAATAGTGGTCAGTTTAACTTATTGAAAATGCAATTTTTATCGCCTGCTCAGGCGGCTCTCACCCGCCGCCGCGAGTCGATGGCGATCAGCACCACCGACGCGAGGATCAGCAGAGTGCCCAGCCAGTCCGGCAGCGTGAAGGTGATCCCCAGCAGCAGGAGCGACAGCAGGGCGCTGCTCAGCGGTTCGGCGCAGCTGAGGATCCCGGCCTTCGCGCCGCCAATTTTCTGCGCGCCGTTAAGATAAAGGCTGAAGGTCAGCGAAGTACCGATCACCACCAGGTAGAAAAAGGCTAACAGCAGGCTACCGTTCACCACAAAATCGGTGCCCTGGCCGCCGTAAAACGGCAGCAGCATCGCGCCGCCGAACAGCATGCTCCAGCCGACGATCGGCAGCGTCCCGTAGCGGGCAATCAGCGTCGAGGGATAGGTGGTATAAAACGCGGCCGCAAACGCCGAGGCGATCCCCCAGAACAGCGCCGCCGGCGAAATCGACAGCGTCGTTGGGTTGCCGTGGGTCACCAGCAGAAAGGTGCCCGCCAGCGAGGTGCAGATAGCCCCCAGCACCAGCGGAGTGGGACGCGCTTTGCGGGCGAGGGCGAACCAGGCGACGATGATCGTCGGGGACAGGAACTGCAGCACCGTGGCCGTGGCGGCATTGGATTTTTCAATGGTCATCAGAAAGGTGAACTGCACGGTTAGCGCGCCAAACAGCGAGAAAAACAGCAGGCTTAGGGCGTCGTGGCGGTTTTGCAGCACGCGGAAAATGCGGTCGCCGTGAACAAAGCCGAGCATTAGCAGGATCAGCCCGGCGAACAGCAGACGCGTCATGGTCAGAAACGGCGACGACATCTGGCTTTCCTGCATAATAAATTGCGCACACACCCCGGAACTGCCCCACAGCACGGCGGCAATCAGTACGTTCAGCATCCCTTTTTTGCTGGAGCCCATCTTTTCCTCAAGCGAAATATGACAAAGGGGAATCATAGCATGCGCGCGCCCGGGCGGCGGGGCAGGAAATGGTAGTCGGGCGCGGCGGCGGGCCGGCAGACGTCACTGTTTTTACAGGCCCGGTAAGGCGAAGCCGCCACCGGGCACTACCCGACAGTCGCGTTCTAACTTAAATCGACATTTTTACTGCCGAACAGCCAGGTGAGGACAAAGCCACACAGGTAGGAGACCGCCAGCCCGCCGGCGTAGACCGCCATCCCGGCGTAAATTCCGCTGCCGGAGGTCATCAGCGGCAGCGCCACCAGCCCGGACGGGCCGAACACCGTGTTCAGGCCGACCGGCAGCCCCAGCCAGGCGATCAGTCCGACGAAGAACCCGCCGCAGGCGCCGCCGAGGCAGGCGGTGACAAACGGCTTCATCCGCGGCAGGGTGACGCCGTAGATCAGCGGCTCGCCAATCCCGAGGAAGCCCGGAATAATCGCCCCTTTAATCTGGGTTCGCAGCAGCGAATCGCGCTTCGCCCGCCAGAATAGCGCCAGCGCCGCCCCCACCTGCCCGGCCCCGGCCATCGCCAGGATCGGGAACAGCGAGTTAAAGCCCTGGGCGTCCACCAGCGCAAAATAGACCGGGACAAACCCCTGATGGACGCCGAACATCACCGCCAGCAGGAACAGGCCGGCCAGCACCGCCGAGCCAAACGGGTTGCCGTTAAGATGCAGGAACAGCCACGACATGCCGGTAAACAACCAGCCGCCAATCGGCATGATCACCGTAAAGGTCACCGCGCCCATGATCAGCAGCGTCACCGCCGAAGTGAGGATCATATCGAGGTTGGCCGGCATTACCCGCCGCACCTGGCGTTCAACCCACGCCCCAAGGATAGCGGCGATCAATACGCCGATGATATTGCCGCGCGGATCGATGCCGTGGCCGAAGAAGGTGGAAATGCCAGCGTAGAAGCCGCTGGTTGCCTCCGGGTTGTAGCCCAGCACGAACAGCGAGGCGATAATCGCGCCGTTCACGCCGGAGCCGCCGAACGCCTTCTGCGCGTTATAGCCAATCAGGATACTCAGGAAGGTGAACATCCCTTTGCTGAAGACCTTCATGTAGCCAATCAGCGCTACCAGGCTGGCGTTCGGATGGGCGTTCTCCAGCACGAAAACCTGTTCCGCCAGGGTGGCGAAGCCCAGCAGCAGCCCGACGGCGATAAAGCCGGGGATCAGCGGCGTAAAGATGGTGGCGAATTTGGCGAGAAACTTCTGCACCGCGCTGGTCTGCTTGCCCTTCAGCGCCTGCTTTTTCTCTGCCGCGACGTCGGCCAGCGACGGCGCGGCGGGCGCCTCCTCCAGCAGGCCGTTCATCATCTCGGCGGCGGTTTGCGCCTTGCCGGGGCCGAGCACCACCTGGAACTGCTCGTCGCTGACGATCACCCCCATTACGCCGTCAATCTGGCGGATGGCGGCGCTGTCGGCCAGACTTTCATCGCGCAGGGTCAAGCGCAGGCGCGTCATGCAGTTGCCCGCCTGCGCGACGTTTGCGGCGCCGCCTACGTGGGCGAGGATCCGCGCTATCATCTCTTTCGTTATTTTTGCCATTGCCCGTTACCTGTCTGCCGGTGCTCAGGTGTTGCTGAGCGCCTTGCGGATATAGCCGTTGTTTTTTGCCAGCAGCGACTGCGCGTCTTCGGCGCTTAAGTCCGCCAGCACCATCACGATCGCCGTTTTACAGTGGCGGCCGCAGGCCTCCAGCGCCTTCCGGGCAGTGGGGCGATCGCAGTCGGTCGCCTCCATCACGATAGAGACCTGGCGCTCAATCAGCTTGGCGTTGGTCGCTTCGACGTCGACCATCAGGTTGCTGTACACCTTGCCGACGCGGATCATCGCCCCGGTGGAGATCATGTTCAGCACCAGCTTCTGCGCGGTACCGGCTTTCAGGCGGGTAGAGCCAGTGACCACTTCCGGGCCGACCACCGGGGTGATCGCCACATCCGCCAGCTGGGCCATTTCGCCATGCGGGTTACAGCTGACGATGGCGACAAAGGCATTCTGACTATGGGCGTATTCCATGGCGCCAATGACGTACGGCGTGCGTCCGCTGGCCGCCAGTCCCACCAGCACATCGCGGTGGCTGAAGTTCAGGTTCTGCAGATCCATCGCCCCCTGCGCTTTGTTGTCTTCCACGTTTTCCACGGCGCTGAGAATCGCTTTATGTCCGCCGGCGATGATCCCCACCACCTGCTCCGGGCGGGTGCCGAAGGTTGGCGGGCATTCGCTGGCATCGAGGATCCCCAGACGCCCTGAGGTACCCGCGCCGATATAAATCAAGCGGCCACCGGCCTGCAGCGCCGTCGCGACCTTATCCACCACCTCGGCAATCTGCGGCAGATAGGGCGTAATCGCCTGGGCTACCTGCTGGTCTTCCTGGTTTATCACCGTCAGCATGTCGAGGGTGGAGAGGGTGTCAATGTTGGCGCTGTTGGCGTTGCGTCGCTCGGTCAGCAGTTTGCTCAGGTCGATACTCATAGAAACCTCGTTATTCTCAGTGGCGCGCAGTATAAGGAATTATTTATTCCTTGCTTGTGAAGAGTATCACGATTAGTACACGGAGAATAATAGGAGAATGGTAGGTATGGCGGGAAATAGTGCGGTAATAAATCTGGAATATTTTATTACCGCAGCAGGAGATTAGCGCGCGCTGCGCGGTTTGCTGAGGCCCAGCAGCAGCGCCAGCAGGTAGCAGATGGCCATCGCGAGGCTCATTTTCAGCATCGTTTCACCGCCGAGGCCTGCCAGCGGCGCGGCGATGCCGCCGAAGACAAACATCAGGGTGCCCATCAGCGCGGACCCGGTCCCGGACTGCGCGGCATCGACGGCGCTCATCGCCTCCGCGCCAGCGACGGTGCTGATGCCGCTCATCAGCGACACGGTAAAGAACAGGCCGACCAGCGCCAGCACCGGCAGCTGCAGCCAGGCAAACAGCAGCATGATCGCCGCACAGCTCACCGCCAGCGTCAGGCCGCCGCGCAGCAAGCTTTCGGCGCTAAAGCGGCGCGCCAGGCGGGAAAAGATCATCGCCGCGATAATCAGCCCGATACCGTTCAGACCGAACAGCAGGCTGAACTGCATGGCGCTCATGCCGTATTCGCTTTGCATCACGAAGGAAGAGGAGCCGATGTAAGAGAACAGCCCGGCCATCATAAAGGCCTGAATCAGGCAGAAGCGCAGAAAGCGGCGATTTTTCAGCACCGGCTGGCCGCGTTGCTGGCGGGCGGCATGCGTTGCTGTGGCCGGGCGCGTTTCCCGCAGGATCGTCAGGCTCATCACCAGCAGCACGCCGCCGATGGCGGCCATCGTCCAGAAGAGAATTCGCCAGTCGAAGGCGGTGATAACGTAGCCGCCCAGCACCGGGGACAGCACCGGCGCAATGCCGTTCACGGTCATCAGCAGGGCGAAAAATTGGGTCAGCAGGGTGCCCTGGTATTTATCGCGGGCGATGGATCGCGACAGCACCGAGCCGCCGGCGCCGGCGAAGCCCTGTAAAAAGCGCCAGACAATCAGCATGTTGATATCCTGGGTCAGGGCGCACATCGCCGAAGCAAAGATAAACAGCAGCAGAGACAGCGCCAGCGGTTTCAGGCGGCCAATGCGATCGCTCAGCGGGCCGAAAAACAGCTGACCCAGGCCGAGGCCAATCAGCGCGGCGGTCAGCGACAGCTGGGTCTGGGTGCTGGTGGCCTGCAGCTGCTGAGTGATCTCCGGCAGCGCCGGCAGATAAAAATCCGTGCACAGCGGGCCGATACCCGACAGCAGGCCGAGGATCAGCGCCCAGGAGAGGGAGACACGTGGCATAACGATTCCTTACAGAAGCCGGGCGCGGCCGCCCGGCGGGTGAAATTAACTGGCGCCGCCGCCCAGCGACTGCCAGAGGGTGATCCGGTTATTGAGGTCGGTCTGCTGCAGGGACAGCAGCGTCGTCTTCGCCGACCACAGCGTGCGCTGGGCCGTAAGCACCGACAGATAATCGCCGACTCCGGCCTGATAGCTCTTCATGGCGATATCCAGCGATGTCTGCTCGGCGGCGACGTACTGCCGCTGGGCATCGAGCTCTTCGCTCAGCGTTTCCCGGCGCGCCAGCGCATCGGCAACGTCCTTAAAGGCGCTCTGAATCGATTTCTCGTAGGTGGCGATCAACCCCTTTTTCTCCGCTTCCGCATAGCGCAGCTGCGCCAGGTTGCTGCCGCCGGTGAACAGCGGCAGGCTGATGGAGGGGGCGAACGACCACACCTGCATCCCGTGGCTGAACAGCGACGACAGCGAGTCGCTGCCGACCCCGGCGCTGGCGGTCAGGGAAATCGACGGGAAGAAGTTCGCCCGCGCCGCGCCGATATCGGCATTGGCGCTCTTCAGATTGTGCTCCGCTTCCTGAATGTCCGGCCGGCGCAGCAGCACCGACGACGACACGCCCGCCGGCACCAGCGCGATGCTGTTATCCCCGAGACTCTCGAGGGTGCCGGGCAACAGGCTCTCCGGCACTGTTTCCCCCGCCAGCAGGTTAATGGCGTTTTTATCCTGCGCCACCAGCGTGCGATAGCTGGCGACGCTGGCGCGCGCCTGCTGATAGACGCTTTCCGCCGAGCTTACATCGCCGGCGGAAGCGGTACCCACCGCCATCTGGCGGGCGACGATGTTGCGCGAGTTTGCTGCGCTGTCCATGGTCTGCTGCGCCAGCGCCAGATTGCTGTTATCCGTCGCCAGCGTTACCCAGGCGGTGGTCAAATCGGCAATCATCGTCAGCCGGGTATTCTGCGCGGTGAATTCGCTGGCAAGCCAGGTTTCGCGCGCCGCGCGCGACAGGCTCTGGTTCTTGCCGAACAAGTCCAGCTCGAAGCTGGAGACCGCGCCGTCGGCCTGCGAAGCGGAGCTCAGGCCGCTGGCTACCGTTTTGCTGCGGGTATGGCTCAGCTCGGCATCGACGGTAGGAAACAGCGACGCCCGCGTCTCGCCGTACTGGGCGCGCGCGGCCTCGATATCGGCCAGCGCTTTTTGCACATCGCGGTTGCTGTTCAGCGCGAGACTGACCACTTTTTTCAGCCGCGCGTCATTGACCACTTTCTGCCAGTCGCCGACCACCGCCGTCGATTCGCCGTGCGCCCCGGGCAGGGTGGCCGGCACCGGCGCGGCCGGGCGATCATAATGCGGGTCAAGCGAGACGCAGCCCGCGGTCAGGAGCGCGATAAACATAAAACTCAAACGAAACATACCTTACTCCTGAGAAGGACGTTGGCGGGTGAAGAGACGTTTCACCAGCACGAAGAACAGCGGTACGAAGAACACCGCCAGCAGGGTGGCTGTCAGGGTGCCGCCGATGATGCCGGTGCCGATCGCCACGCGGCTGTTGGCTCCGGCGCCGGTGGCGATGGCCAGCGGCAGCACCCCGGCGATAAACGCCAGCGAGGTCATGACAATCGGGCGCAGACGAGTCTGCGCGGCGCGGATCGCCGCCCGGGAGAGCGAATACCCCTCATCCACGGCGGATTCAGCGAACTCCACGATCAGGATGGCGTTTTTCGACGACAGGCCGATGGTGGTCAGCAGCGCCACCTGGAAGTAGACGTCGTTGCTTAAACCGCGCAGCGTCGCCGCCAGCGCCGCGCCGAGCAGGCCGAGCGGGATAACCATGATCACCGAGAACGGCACCGACCAGCTCTCATACAGCGCCGCCAGGCACAGGAACACCACCAGAATCGAGATGGCGTAGAGGCTCATCGCCTGGCCGCTGGCGAGCTTTTCCTGCAGCGAAATGCCGCTCCACGCCCAGGTGGAGCCCGCTGGCAGGCTGTCGGCCAGCTTTTCCATCTTGTCCATCGCCGCGCCGGAGCTGAAGCCGGCGGCGTTTTCGCCCTGGATCTCAAAGGCGGCGGAGCCGTTGTAGCGCACCAGGCTTTCCGGGCCGTATTGCCAGTGGGTGGTGGCGAAGGCGGAGAACGGCGTCATGCTGTTATCGCTGCCGCGAACGAACCATTTGCCGAGGTCCGACGGCACCGCGCGCGCGTCGCTTTCGCCCTGGATATAGACCTTTTTCACCCGGCCGCGATCGATAAAGTCATTCACGTAGGTACCGCCCCAGGCGCTGGAGAGCGTATCGGTCACGTCGCTCAGCGACAGCCCCAGCGAGACGGCTTTGTTGTTATCGATATCCACCTGCAGCTGCGGCATCTGCGGCAGATCGTTAGCGCGCACCGACTGCAGCTCGCTGCTCTGGTTGGCCGCCGCCAGCAGCTGGCTGCGCAGCTTCATCAGGCTGTCGCGGTCAGTACCGCCGCTGGCCATCAGCTCGAAGGTGAAGCCGTTGCTCTGTCCGAGGCCGTCCACCGACGGCGGGGTCATGGCGAACAGGGTGGCGTCGCGGATCGTCCCCAGCTCTTTGGTGGCGCGCAGGGCAATGGCCTGGGCGGTATTGTCGTCCCCTTTGCGCTGCGACCAGTTTTTCAGCGACACGAAGGCCATCCCGGCGTTCTGGCCGCTGCCGCTAAAGCTGAAGCCGTCGACGGTGAAAATGACGTCGGTATTGGCTTTCTCTTTGGTGAGGAACCAGTCGGTCACCTGGCGGCGCACCTCAGCGGTACGCACCGCGGTGGCCCCGGCGGGCAGGGTGTACTGGACCATGATCTCCCCCTGGTCCTCCACCGGCAGGAAGCTGCCCGGCAGCTTCCACATCGCCAGCGCCATCGCCCCGCAAATCAACGCGTAAGCGCCCATCATCACTGCGCCCCGGCGCAGGCCGCCGAGTACGCGGCGCTGGTAGCCTGCTTCCGTGCGCCCCCACAGGCGGTTAAAGGCGCCAAAGAACCCTTTGGTGTGTGGTTTGGAGTGGCTGAGCAGCGCGCCGCACAGCGCCGGGGTGAGGGTTAGCGCCACCACCACCGACAGCATCAT
Organism: Klebsiella sp. HMSC25G12; assembly: GCF_001807705.1. Lineage (NCBI taxonomy): Bacteria > Pseudomonadati > Pseudomonadota > Gammaproteobacteria > Enterobacterales > Enterobacteriaceae > Klebsiella > Klebsiella sp. HMSC25G12. The sequence goes on from NZ_KV789912.1 coordinate 19,818, forward strand.
TGCCGAAATAATGGTTACCGAGAACTGGCGATAGATGACCCCGGTCGATCCGCCGAAGAAGGCCATCGGCAGGAACACCGCCGACAGCACCAGGGCGATCGCCACCAGCGCGCCGGAGATTTCGCCCATCGATTTTTCGGTGGCTTCGCGGGCGGGGAGCCCTTCGTCGCGCATAATGCGCTCGACGTTTTCCACCACCACGATGGCGTCATCCACCAGCAGGCCGATCGCCAGCACCATGGCGAACAGCGTCAGGGTGTTAATCGAGTAGCCGAACAGCGCCAGCACCCCAAAGGTGCCAAGCAGCACCACCGGCACCGCCACCGCCGGAATAAGCGTCGCGCGGAAGTTCTGCAGGAACAGATACATCACGCAGACCACGAGAATGATCGCTTCGAACAGGGTCTGAATCACATCCTCGACCGAGATTTTGATGAACTCGGTGCTGTCCTTCGGATAGGCGATATCGTAGCCCTGCGGCATCTGACGCTGGAATTCGGCGATTTTGCTTTTCACCAGGGTCGCGGTGTCCAGCGCGTTGGCGCCGGGGGCCATCATCACCGCGATCCCGGCGGCCGGATGGCCGTTCAGATTGGCGGTGGCGGTATAATCCTCGCTGCCCATCTCCACCCGCGCGACATCGCTCAGGCGCACTACCGAGCCGTCGGCCTGGCTTTTCACGATGATCGCTTTGAACTGGTCAGGGGTTTGCAGCCGGGATTGCGCGCGCACGGTGGCGGTCAATTGCTGGGCATTGGACGACGGTAGCGCGCCGATTTTACCGGCGGAAACCTGCACGTTCTGCGCCTCAATCGCCGACTGAACGTCGGAAGGCATCAGCGAGTAGGAGGCGAGTTTGGTCGGGTCCATCCAGACGCGCATCGCGTATTCGGCGCCGAATACCTGCAGGCTGCCGACGCCCTCCACGCGCGCCAGCGGGTCCTGCATATTGCTGACCAGCCAGTCGGAGATATCGGAGCTGGTGGCGCGATTGGTTTTGTCATACACCGCGAGGATCAGCAGGAAGCTGCTCTGCGATTTTTCCACCGTTACGCCGGACTGCTGGACTTCGCTCGGCAGCCGCGATTCCGCCTGCTGGACTTTGTTTTGCACCTGCACCTGGGCGGTGTCCGGGTCGGTCCCTTGCTCAAAGGTGACGGTGATGCTGACCGAGCCATCGGAGCTGCTGGTGGAGCTGAAGTAGAGCAGATGGTCGAGGCCGGTAAGCTGCTGCTCGATCACCTGGGTGACGCTGTTCTCCAGGGTTTCGGCGGACGCCCCGGTATAGGTGGCGGAGATTTTCACCGCCGGCGGGGCGACGTCCGGATACTGGCCTACCGGCAGGGTGCGGATCGCCAGCACCCCGGCGAGCATAATCAGAATGGCGATCACCCAGGCAAAGACCGGGCGACGCACGAAGAAACGGGAGAACATCAGGCATTGCCTCCGTTATTGTTGACGGCAACGGCCTTCACTGTCTGTCCGGGGGCCACTTTACTGGTGCCTTCGACAATCAGCTTATCGCCTGCTTTCAGGCCGCTCAGCACCAGCCATTTATCGCCATAGGTGTCGCCGGTTTCCACGGTACGCTGCTCAACTTTGTTGGCGGCATCGACCACCAGCGCCGTGGCGTCGCCTTTGGCATCGCGGGTGATCCCCTGTTGTGGGGCGAGGATCGCGTCGTTCATGATGCCTTCATCGATGCGCGCGCGGACGAACATCCCCGGTAGCAGGACGTGCTGCGGGTTGGGGAAGATAGCGCGCAGGGTCACCGAGCCGGTGGATTCATCGACGGCGACTTCGGTGAGCGCCAGACGCCCTTTTTCCTGGTAGGTACTGCCATCTTCCAGGGTTAACGTCACGCTGAGGGTGTCGCTGTTGCTGGCCAGGCTTTGTTTGCGTAAACGCAGGAGATCGACGCTGGATCGCGTCAGATCGACATACATGGTGTCGAGCCCGCGGATCGTCGCCAGCGCGGTATCCTGATCGGCGGAGACCAGCGCCCCCGGCGTGACCGACGAGATGCCGATGCGCCCGGCTATCGGTGCGGTGACGGTGGTCCAGTTCAGGTTGATGCGCGCGCTCTCCAGCGCCGCTTTCTTCGATTCCACGCTGGCCTTGTCCTGGGCGCAGGTGGAGGCGGCGTCGTCGGCATCCTGGCGGGAAACGCCGTTATCCCTGACCAGCGACGCGTAGCGCTGGGCCTTCTGGCAATCGGAGACCACCAGCGCCTGGGCCTGTTTCAGCGCGGCCGCCGCTTCGTTCCAGGTCGCGCGATAGCTGGAGGGATCGATCTGGTAAAGGGCCTGCCCGGCCTTCACCATATCGCCTTCGGTAAACAGGCGCTTCTGGATGATGCCGCCCACCTGGGGGCGTACTTCGGCGCTGAGCGAGGCGGTGGTGCGCCCGGTGAGCTGGCTGACTACCGGCACCGGCTGGCTTTGCAGGGTGACCACGCCCACTTCCGGCGTGGGTTGCTGCGGGGCAGATGTCTGCGCATTATCGCATCCGCTAAGGAGAAATAATGCTGTCGCGATGGGAGCTATGATGTATTTCATTATATTTTCTCAAGATATAAGACGTCCGCCCCGTTTATTTAAAAACGAGGGAATAGGTTGGGCGCTGAGGCATTTTCGGGTGAGCGAAAATGACAAAAAAGGAACACAGATGTTCCTGAACGTGATTGTTATTGTGTCTCCGTTGAAGCCAACCTCTTCGGTCTTCAGGAGGTGAAAAGCGCATCTCCTCTGGTTTTGTGGTGAGAATGATCATTCTCATTTTTCTCCATTATACGATCCGTCGCGATAATGGAAAGGTTTTTTTGCTTACTTTTAGAACGCAAAAAATTAAGGCAAATAATCATGGAGAAAATAAGAATATTTTGTGAAAGTGGAGAGGGAAAATAACCATTCGGCATCGCGATACTGGAGATAGTTAATGACGCTAATCATTACAAAAAGCATTAATCCCGACGATCAACAAGAATTGTTTGCCGGTCTGCGGCAGTATAATCAGCAGTATCTCGATGCGGCGCAGTTTGGCGATCTGGGGGTTTACTCCCGCGATGCGCAAGGGGTGATGCAGGGCGGGCTGATTGCCAAACGCAAGGGCAACTGGCTGTGCATTGAGTATCTGTGGGTTAGCGAGGCGACGCGCGGGCGCGGGTTGGGGAGCGAGCTGATGCAGGAGGCGGAACAGCAGGCGCAGGCGCTAGGCTGCAGCCATCTGCTGGTGGATACCTTTAGCTTCCAGGCGCTGCCGTTTTATCAGAAATTAGGCTATCAGCTGCAGATGTCGCTGCCCGACTTCCCCCACGCAGGCATGCAGCGCCACTATTTGTCGAAGGCGCTGTAACGGTAGTGGTATCCCCGGGCGGTCAGGTACCCTACCTGTGGTTGTGCCGGATGGCGGCTGGCGCCTTATCCGGCCTACGTTCCGAGCGGCCTGTTATTGATATACCCACTTGCGCGACTGAAACTGCCGGTGCTGGCCGGAGCCCGGGGGTACAGGGGGCGGCGGCGACTGGCCGCCCCCTGTGCGCTCCCAGCACCATAAGTGACATAGCGCAGAAGAAATATCGGGAGCGCAATCTGCCCGGACATAACACGGGAGTGATAGCCCTGCTAAGCGCAGTGCGAGCAGGGAAATTTACGGTTGTGCCGTTATTTCTGTAGCCCTGCTAAGCGTATCGCGAGCAGGGAAACTCCCGGATGGCGGCGCGTGGCGCCTTATCCGGGCTACAAAAGCGTCAAAACCACGCCTTAACCTCCGACGCCGTGGCCCATTAACGCCAGCGCGTGGCTGATGATGGTCTGGCGGTTGACCGCCTGTAAACGCGGATCGCTGTGAATGCGTGAAAATGGCACCAGCACCAGGCTAATCACCGTGGTAAACAGCAGCTCCGGCGACAGCGCCGGATTGATCTTGCCCTCCAGCTGCCAGCGACGCACCGTCTCCAGCATCACCTGAAAACGCTCCTCGCCGAAGCGGGCATCCATATGCTGACGCAGGATCGGCATCTCGCCGATGATCTCCTGCATCCACAGCGGCGCAAACCAGGCGTTTTTCTCCGCCATATGCGCCAGCGTCTCGACCATCATCGTCAGCGCCAGCACCGGATCCTGCGGATGATCGACAAAAATGCGGCTGATGTGATTGCGCAGCGGCATAAAGCGCTCCTCAATCAGCTGGGTCACCAGCGCATCCCGGGAACTGAAGTAGTAATGCAGCATCGCCGGCGTCACCCCGGCCTCTTTGGCGATGGCGTTCAACGATACGCGGCCCGCCCCGTCGCGGGCAAACAGCATCAGGGCAATGTCCATCAGCTGTTCGCGATTGGCAGTATCCGGTTTTTTACCGCGCGGCCGACCCGGGCGGCGGGGGGCATCCTGATCCTTTTGTGCTGTCATGGTATGGCGATCTCTTGACCCGACTCATTCTTTCACTAAATATTAATTATGCATTTAATTAATTTCAAGCGAGCGTTGTAATGACTTCTGAAGTCGCTAACCCACCGGTGCAGTCGATACGCCTGCTGTTCAGCGCATTGCTGTTGGTGATGTTGCTCTCGGCGTTGGATCAGACCATTGTCTCCACCGCGCTGCCGACGATTGTCGGCGAACTGGGCGGGCTGGACAAGCTTTCCTGGGTGGTCACGGCCTATATTCTCAGCTCCACAATCGCGGTGCCGCTGTACGGGAAATTCGGCGATCTGTTCGGTCGCAAAATCGTGCTGCAGGTGGCGATTGGGCTGTTTCTCGTCGGCTCCGTGCTCTGCGGGCTGGCGCAGAACATGACCCAGCTGGTGCTGATGCGCGGCCTGCAGGGGCTCGGCGGCGGCGGCCTGATGGTGATCAGCATGGCGGCGGTCGCCGACGTCATCCCACCCGCCAACCGCGGCCGCTATCAGGGGCTGTTCGGCGGTGTTTTTGGCCTGGCGACGGTGATCGGCCCGCTGATCGGCGGTTTTCTGGTGCAGCACGCCTCCTGGCGCTGGATCTTCTATATCAACCTGCCGCTCGGCCTGTTCGCGCTGCTGGTGATCGGCGCGGTATTCCACAGCAGCAATAAACGCAGCCAGCATCAGATTGACTGGCTGGGGGCGATTTACCTCAGCATGGCGCTGTTGTGCATCATTCTGTTTACCTCGGAAGGGGGCAGCGTCCACGCGTGGAATGACCCGCAGCTGTGGTGCATTCTGGCCTTCGGCATCGTGGGGATCATCGGCTTTATTTACGAAGAACGGATGGCCGCCGAGCCAATTATTCCGCTGGCGCTGTTCCGCAACCGCAGCTTCCTGCTGTGCAGCCTGATTGGCTTCGTCATCGGCATGTCGCTGTTCGGGTCAGTCACTTTCCTGCCGCTCTATCTGCAGGTGGTGAAGGAGGCGACGCCCACCGAGGCCGGGCTGCAGCTGATCCCCCTGATGGGCGGCCTGCTGCTGACCTCGATTATCAGCGGGCGGATTATCAGCCGTACCGGTAAATATCGCCTGTTCCCCATCCTCGGCACCCTGCTCGGCGTGACCGGCATGGTACTGCTGACCCGCATCACCATTCACTCGCCGCTGTGGCAGCTGTACCTGTTTACCGGTGTGCTGGGAGCGGGTCTGGGGCTGGTGATGCAGGTGCTGGTCCTGGCGGTGCAGAACGCGATGCCAGCGCAGATGTACGGCGTCGCCACCTCCGGCGTGACCCTGTTCCGCTCGATTGGTGGCTCCATCGGCGTGGCGCTGTTTGGCGCGGTGTTCACGCACGTGCTGCAGAGCAACCTGCAAAAGCTGTTGCCGGAAGGCGCGGTGCTGCCGCCGGGAATGAATCCAGTGGCGGTTCAGCACCTGCCCGCGGATATCCGCCTCGACTACCTCGACGCCTTCGGCGCGGCGATCCACGCGGCGTTCCTGATGGCGGCCGGCATTATGGCGGTGGCGTTTGTCCTCTCCTGGCTGTTAAAGGAGGCACCGCTGAAGACCGCGACGCATTAAGCGGCCCCGGCGATGCGCAGCAGTGCCTGACGCAGCGCCGGCGCGGCAAAATCGATAAATTTCCGCAGCTTAAGCGGCGCCAGATCCCGCGCGGTATACAGCAAATGGACCGGCGCCGGATCCGGCTCGACGTTTTCCAGCAGCAGACGGATCTCCCCGTGGCGCAGGCCATCCAGCGCCTGATAATGCAGTAAGCGGGCCACCCCCACCCCCAGCCGCGCGGCATCGGCGGCGCTCTCTGGCGTGGTGACGGATAGCACCGGCGGCAGGTTAATCAGCTGGTCCTCGCGCTCAGCGGCGCGAAAGCGCCAGCCGCGATAGGGCATCGGCGATTCAATGCGGATGATCGGCAGCGCCGCCAGATCGCGCGGCCGCTGCGGCTCGCCGTATTTCGCCAGCAGCGCCGGATGGGCGCAGGCCACAATCCGCATGGTGCCGAGGCGGGTGGCCACCATGCTGCTGTCCGCCAGGTCGCCAATCCGCACCGCCAGATCGACATGGTCGCTCACCAGGTCGGCATTGCGATCGCTGAGCAGCAAACGGACGCGAATTAGCGGGTAGCGGGCGATAAATTCACTGATTACCGGAAGAACGTGCTGGCGTCCAAACATCGTCGGCGCGGAGATCACCAGCTCACCCTTTGGCTCCTGATATTCGCCCGTCGCCTGGCGTTCGGCGTTTTCCACCTCCTCAAGGATCCGCTGCGCGGCGGCAACATAATCGACCCCGGCGTCGGTGAGTGTCAGTTTGCGGGTGGTTCGCGCCAGCAGGCGCACGCCCAGCGCGCTCTCCAGTTCACCAATATGGCGGCTGACGGTGGTCAACGGCATATTCAGCGCCCGCGCCGCCGCCGACATGCTCCCCAGCTCGGTCACTTTCACCAGCAGCGCCATCGCGCTTAATCGATCCATTATTCTCCCGTTTTTCGGAAAGATGATTGCCACTTTACCCGTATTATCATTCTTCACAGTACAGTCCATGATGGCGCCAGACAACAGGAGGCGCTATGGCAGCAACCTTTCTCGATATCGCCATCACCCCGGACGTGATGGATGTGCAGCACGAAATGGGCAGCGACACGCTGTGGCAAACGCCGCACAGTCGCCGCCAGGCCGACCGCTTCGGCGACAGCGAAGCGGGGATGATCGCCACCCGCGACAGCTTTTATCTGGCGACGGTGTCGCAGAGCGGCTGGCCCTACATTCAGCATCGCGGCGGCCCGGTGGGGTTTCTGCATCTGCTGGATGACACCACCCTGGCGATGGCCGATTTCGGCGGCAACCGCCAGTACATCACCACCGGCAATCTGCGTGGCAGCGACCGGGCCTGCCTGTTTTTGATGGATTATCCGCGCCGTGCCAGGCTGAAAATCTACGCCACCGTCGAGGTCGTGGCGGCAGAGGACCATCCGCAGCTGCTGGCGCAGGTGGCGCCGGTAAACTATCGCGCTCGCATCGAACGTCTGTTTCTTTTTCATTTGCAGGCGTTTGACTGGAACTGCCCGCAGCACATTACGCCGCGCTACAGCGCGCAGCAGGTGGCGGAGTACAGCCAGAACCTGCAGCAACGTATTCATGACCTGGAGCAGGAGAATCAGCGCCTGCAGCAGCAATTAGCCTCAAAAGGAGACTCCTGATGAATGAGCAACGTCCCCCGTTACCGCCGTTTACCCGCGACAGCGCTATCCAGAAGGTCCGCGCCGCGGAAGATGGCTGGAACAGTCGCGATGCCGAAAAAGTCGCTCTGGCCTACACCGTCGATAGCGAATGGCGCAACCGCAGCGAATTTGTCCACGGCAGGGGGCAAATTGTTGAGTTCCTGCAGCGAAAATGGCGCAAGGAGCAGCAATACCGGCTGATTAAGGAGCTGTGGGCATGGCAGGAGAATCGCATTGCCGTGCGCTTCGCCTATGAGTGGTGCGACGACAGCGGCAACTGGTTTCGCTCGTATGGCAATGAGAACTGGGAGTTTGATAAGCACGGACTGATGCAGACGCGCTACGCCTGCATCAACGACCTGCCGATCGCCGAAAGCGAGCGCCTGTTCCACTGGCCCCAGGGGCGCCGCCCGGACGATCATCCGGGGCTAAGCGAATTGGGACTGTAAACAGGCGCGCGACGACGGGTTAATCGGCTTTCGGGAAGTCGACCACCGTGTCGTTAACCCGGTTCACCATGTTGGTGAACAGGATGGCGCTGACGGCGCTGATGATCTCAATCACCTGCTGGTCGCTAAAACCGGCGTTGCGCAGCGCGGCGACGTCGGCTTCCGGCAGCGTACCGGTGGTGGTCACCAGGGTCTGCGCGAATTTCACCAGCGCATCAAGCTGCGCCTCTTCCGCATACTCCCCGCGGCGCAGGGCGTGGATTTGTTCGCTGCTGAAGCCGGCTTTTTTCGCCATCAGGGTATGCGCGGCCAGACAGTAGTCACAGCCGGTGGCTTCGCTGACCGACAGGTTAATCGCTTCCAGCTGTTGGGCGCTGAGGCTGCCTTTATGGAGCATCGCATTGTGCGCCAGCGCCTGCTGCAGTGCTGCCGGCGAGTGGCCGCCGATGGTGAGATAGGCGTTCGGCACTTTGCCCATCGCTTTTTTGATCCCGGCGAAAATATCGGCGGCTTTGCCGGTGGCGTCTTGTTCACGGATATCTGCTAAACGGCTCATGGTTAACTCCTGTTGTTATCGAGGGTGTGTTGGCAATGGGGTCATCTTAGGCGCTTGCCGCATGCTAGACTGGCGGTCTTCGTCTCACCTTTTTGTCTTATCGTCTCAGGAGAAGCATGGACAGTCTCAGTCATCTGCTGGCGCTGCTGGCGCCGCGCTGCGAAGTGAACCTGCACTGTCGCTTCGGCGGCCGCTGGCAGGCCGGGCACCAGCAAATGCGCAGCGGCGTGGTGCCCTGGCACGTGGTGCTGCGCGGCGAGGGGCGGCTCAACGTCGGCGGCCAGACTCATCACCTGCGCGCGGGAGATGTGGTCCTCCTGCCGTACGGTTCGCCGCATCTGATGGAGAGCCTGGTGGAGTGGGGCCAGGTGCTGCCGGTAGCGCACCGGTTTAACGGCACGGTGACGGAAATGCGCGTCGGCCCGGCGGAGGGGGCGCTGGAGATGCTGTGCGGCGAATTCTATTTTGGTCCGCACGTCAGCTGGCTGTTCAGTGAAGCATCGACGCTGATCCATCTCCATACCGATGCGCGTGAAGACTGCCCGGAGCTGGACGCGCTGCTTAATATACTGGTGCGCGAGAGCCTGGCGCAGCGTCCCGGCGGCAGCGCTATCGTGCGCAGCCTCGGCGATACGCTGCTGGTGCTCCTGCTGCGCATGCTGCTTGGTGAGCAACAGCCGCCCGGTGGACTGCTGCGTCTGATGAGCGATGAACGCCTGATGCCGGCGGTGCTGGCGGTGATGGCGACCCCGGAGCAGCCGTGGACGCTGGAAACCATGGCCGCCCGTGCCTTTCTTTCGCGGGCCACCTTTGCCCGTCATTTTGCCCGCGTTTATCACCTGACGCCGCAGGCGTGGCTGTCGCAGCTGCGAATGGCGCTGGCCGCCCGGCTGCTGCGCCTGGAGCGTCAGACCAACCTCGAGGTCATTGCCGAACGCTGCGGCTTTCAGTCGCTGGCGTCCTTCTCGAAGCGCTTCAAAATGCGCTATGGCGTGACGCCGGGTGAGTGGCGACGGGGCTAGCGCCTCGCGTTTCGCGAAGATGATTTTATTTCCAGTTGCGTGGTTTGCTGTTTATTACCCGACCCGAAAGTCGCTATAGTTTTGCACGAAAAAAACAATGACAGTCAGGACAGACAGGGTGAAGAGGATGAGATTACGTTTACGGGCCGCCGCCGCAGTGATGCTGGCGGGTCTGGCGCTGGTCGGCTGCGACCAAAAGGGTAATGAAGCGAAGCACATTAAGGTCGGCGTGATTAACGGCGCCGAGCAGGATGTGGCGGAAGTGGCGAAGAAGGTGGCCAAAGAGAAGTACGGTCTGGACGTCGAACTGGTGGGATTCAGCGGCTCGCTGCTGCCTAACGAATCGACCAATGCCGGCGATCTGGACGCCAACGTCTTCCAGCATCGGCCTTTCCTTGAGCAGGACAACAAAGCGCATAACTATCATCTGGTGGCGGTCGGCAATACCTTCGTCTTCCCGATGGCCGGCTATTCGCGCAAGATCAAGTCAGTCGCCGAACTGAAAGACGGCGCGACGATCGCCATTCCCAACGACCCGACCAATCTCGGGCGGGCGCTGCTGCTGCTGCAAAAAGAGAAGTTGATTACCCTCAAAGCCGGGACCGGCCTGCTGCCGACGGCGGTGGATATCACCGACAACCCGCATAACCTGAAGATCATGGAGCTGGAAGGGGCGCAACTGCCGCGCGTACTCGACGATCCCAAAGTCGACGTGGCTATCATCAGCACCACCTACCTGCAGCAAACCGGGCTGTCGCCGGTTCGTGACGGCATCTTTATCGAAGATAAAAACTCGCCCTACGTGAACATCATCGTGACCCGGGAAGACAATAAAGACGCGGAAAACGTAAAGGAGTTTATGCAGTCGTACCAGTCGCCGGAGGTGGCGAAGGCGGCAGAGACTATCTTCAACGGCGGCGCGGTGCCGGGCTGGTAAGCCTACACACAGGGAGAGGCGCGTATGGTACGCCAACGGCAGGCTGACCTGCTGCTGATTGCCGCGACGGTGATTGCCGCCTGCGGCTGGATTTTTTCCCGCGAGGCGATCGCCGGCATGCCGGTATTCGCGTTCCTTGGGCTGCGCTTTTTCTTCGCCGCGCTGCTTCTGCTGCCGTTCTGCCGCGGTTTTCGCCCGCAAAAGCAGCACTGGCCAAAACTCATCATCAGCGGACTCTGGTTTGCGCTCAACCTCTGCCTGTGGATCTATTCGGTCTCCACGACGGCGTCGCTCGGCGAAGGGGCGTTTATCATGAGCCTGTCGATGATGTTCGTCCCGCTAACCGCGTGGGTGATGATGAAGGTGCGCCCGCCTCGCGCCTGGTGGGAGTGCCTGCCGATCGCGGTGGTAGGCCTGGGGCTGCTCAGTCTGCATATGCCGATAGCCTTCCACCCCAGCCAGGGCTGGTTTTTGCTGACGGCGCTGGTGCAGTCGATCTGGTTCTGTTACACCAGCCGCTGCGCGCGTGAAGTACCGCTGATCCCCCTGACCACCGTGCAGCTGGCGATCACCGGTATCGTCGGGTTGACCATCTCCGCTGCCGTTGAACGCTGGGACCAGCCGATGACCCTGCCGACTCTCGGCTGGCTGGTGGCCAGCATTGTCATCGCCACCAGCCTGCGCTTCGGTCTGCAGATGAAGGGGCAGAAGTACGCGGCGGTGGCCAGCGCCGCGATCATCATGGTGCTCGAACCGCTGCTGACGGTCATTGCCGCCGCGCTGTGGTACGGCGAACAGCTGCCGCTACAGAAGATTATCGGCGGCGTGCTGATCCTGGTGGCCCAGCTGTGGTTCCGCTGGCGGATGCTTAAGCCGTAAGCGGGCCGCTTCGCCGCTGCGCCATCAGCTGCAGCAGCGGCACCAGCGACAGCCCGTCCGGCATCTCGCCGCGGGCGATCAGCTGGTTTATCTCGTCGAAGGTAAACCAGCCGGTCTCCATCACCTCATCCTGATCTGCATCCATCCCCACCCAGCGTAAACCGGTGGCCAGCCAGGTGATAAACAGCTGATCGCTGCTGCCGTAGGAGGGGTTGAAGCGAATGATCTCCTCGACGCGTTGCGCCTGCCAGCCGGTCTCTTCCCGCAGCTCGCGCAGCGCGGCGGCCGCCGGATCTTCCCCTTCATCGACGCCGCCAGAGGGAATCGCCCACACCACCTGATCGATCAGATAGCGGTAGTGGCGAATCAGCAGTACTTTCTCATCCTGGATAGCCACAATCCCCACTGCCGGGCGCGGGTAATGAATGGAATAAAAGTCGCGGCGCTCGCCGGGGGCGACATCAATACCCACCTTACGCATGCTGAACCATTGCGTCTCGGCGATGACCTGCGGGTCGTGCATATCGGCGGCGGTCAGTTTCTTTTTCATCCTGCCACTCCTGTCAAAAATTGAGCCTTAAGAACAACATAGCCGGAGGCGGATGGCAACCGCCGCAGGTTGGCCCGATTCCATCGATCATTGCCCAAATGCCCCTGTTGAGCCAGGTGCGGACTCAGTACGATGTTCGTCAGATGACCCCACTGAGGAACACCAACATGAACATCACCCACATCCGTAATGCGACCCAGAGGATTGACTACGCCGGGAAAAGATTTCTCATCGACCCGATGCTGGCTGACAAGGGCGCCTGGCCAGGTTTTCCTGGCACTGCGCGCAGCGAGCTGCGCAATCCGCTGGTCGAGCTACCGTTTTCCCGCGATAAAATTATCGATGTTGATGCGGTGATCGTCACCCATACCCATGACGATCACTGGGACGCGGCGGCGATCGCCGCGATCCCGAAAACCCTGCCGGTGTTCGTCCAGCATGAGGCCGACGCCGCGCTGCTGCGCAGCCAGGGATTTCAGGATCTGCGCCTGCTGTCGGCAGACAGCGAATTTGCCGGCGTGCGCCTGCAGAAAACCACCTCCGGCCAACACGGCAGCGACCGGACCTACGCGGTGCCGGCGATGGCTGAGCGCCTGGGAGAAGCCTGCGGCGTGGTGTTTCGCCATCCGCAGGAGAAGACGCTGTGGCTGATGGGGGATACCATCTGGCGTGATGAAATTGAAGCTGATCTGCTGAAGCTGCGCCCGGACGTGGTGGTGTTGAACGCCGGCTACGCCCACGTCATCGGCTTTGGCCCGATAATCATGGGCAAGGAAGATCTTCTTAACGTGCACTTCGCCCTGCCGGAAGCGAAAATCATGGCTATCCACCTCGAGGCGGTCAACCACTGTCTGGTGAGCCGGGAAGAGATGCGCCAGTATGCGCTGGATAATCAGATTGCCGATGTGGTGAGTATCCCGCAGGATGGGGAAACCGTGGTTTATTAACATGCGCAAGGGGAAAGGACGATGAAACTCACCGACGTGGCGATTGTCGCCGTAGAGGGCTTTAGCCCGTTTCACTATGCCGTCCCCTGCATGCTGTTTGGCGACTCGGTCTCTGAAATCAAACGCTTTAACCTGCACATTTGCGCCGAGCGGCCGGGGCTGCTTCGCGCCCGCGATGGTTTTGCGCTGTACGCCACCGGCGATTTCGCCGCGCTGGAACAGGCGGATATCGTGGTGGTGCCTTACTGGGGCGAGGTCGATCGGCGTCCGCCGCAGGCGCTGCTTGATAGCCTGGTGCGGGCGCGGGATAACGGCGCGGAGATTGTCGGCCTGTGTCTCGGCGCGTTCGTCCTCGGCTACGCCGGGCTGCTGGACGGCAGGCGAGCGGCGACCCACTGGGAGTTCGAGCAGGATTTCCAGCGCCGGTTTCCGCAGGTGCAACTGGATATCAATGCCCTGTATGTGGATGACCAGCGAGTGATCACCTCGGCGGGCACCGCAGCGGCGCTGGACTGCTGCCTCTACCTCATCCGCCAGCGTTTCGGCAGCCTCGCGGCCAACCAGATCGCCCGGCGGATGATTGTTTCGCCGCACCGCGAGGGCGGCCAGGCGCAGTTTATCGCCCAGCCGGTGCCGAAAAACACCCGCGATGCGCGAATCAACTGCCTGCTGGATTATCTGCAGCAGCATATTGCCGAGCCGCACAGTCTCGATTCGCTGGCCCGGGTGGTGGCGATGAGCCGCCGTACCCTGACCCGCCACTTCGCCCGGGCGACCGGGATGAGCATTACCGACTGGCTGACCGCCGAACGTCTGCGCCGCAGCCAGAGTCTGCTTGAGGCGGGCGATCTGCCGGTCGAGCAGGTGGCGGAGGCGGTGGGCTATCTTTCAGCGGTCACCTGGCGCCAGCAGTTTAAAGCGCGCTTTGGCGTCAGCCCGACGGAATGGCGGCGCACCTTTCGTCGCGGCGCTTAGCCGGCGAGGGTCGCACTGTCGATCACGAAGCGGTATTTCACGTCACCCTTGACCATTCTTTCCCAGGCTTCGTTGATCTCATCGCCGCGGATCAGCTCGATATCGGCGACGATGCCGTGTTCGGCGCAGAAGTCGAGCATCTCCTGAGTTTCCGGAATACCGCCGATCATCGAGCCGGCAATCGACCGGCGGCGGAAGATCAGATTGAACACTTCCGGCGACGGATGCGGCGTGGCCGGAGCGCCCACGAGGGTCATGGTGCCATCACGTTTCAGCAGCGTGGTGAAGGCATCGAGATTATGCGGCGCCGCCACGGTGTTGAGGATGAAATCGAAGCTTTTGACGTGGGCCGCCATTTCGTCTTCATTGCGCGACACCACCACGTCATCGGCGCCCAGCGCTCTGGCCGCATTACGCTTGGATTCGGAGGTGGTAAAGGCCACCACGTGGGCCCCCATGGCGTGGGCCAACTTGATCCCCATATGCCCGAGGCCGCCGATGCCGACGACGCCGACTTTTTTACCCGGCCCGACGTGCCAGTGGCGCAGCGGCGAGTATGTCGTGATCCCGGCGCACAGCAGCGGCGCGACGGCGGCCAGCTGCGCTTCGGGATGGGTTATCCGCAGCACGTAGTGTTCATTGACCACGATCTGCTGTGAATAACCGCCAAGCGTGTGTCCCGGCGCGTCCTGGGTCGGCCCGTTATAGGTCAGCACCATATGGTCGCAGTAGTTCTCCAGTCCCTCAGCACACTCTTCGCACTGTTGACAGCTATCGACCATGCAGCCGACGCCCACCAGATCGCCGACGGCGTAGCGCGAGACGGCGTTGCCGACCGCGGTCACCCGACCCACAATTTCATGCCCCGGCACGCAGGGATAGAGCGTTCCCGCCCATTCCGATCGCGCCTGGTGGAGATCGGAGTGGCAGACGCCGCAGTAAGCGATGGCGATCTGCACATCCTGCGGCCCCGGTTCGCGGCGGGTGATGGCCATTGATTCCAGCGGCTGGCTGGCGGAGTAGGTACCAATAGCGTTGATTAGCATAGCGAAACCTCTTCTTGATGAATGGACTCAATAGAGCGGGAGGGGAATGCGGGTGGTCAGTGGCATCGATAAGCGTAGCCTGGACTGGCCGAGATGCGAGGGGGAAAGCGGTTGAGAAACCCTCAGGCGCGGCGTTAGCCAGCGCAGTAAATAATAAGGTGGCCTTATCTTTATCGCCGCTAAGCCTTATAGGTATTTACGGCAAATAGTATTATTTATTCCTGTAGAATAAAGATAAATAGTTATTGCAGATAATGATGCTTACACTCTTTTTATCCCCGTAACGTCTTGTCTTTTATTCGTTATTTCACCTGTTGATACTATGATTCTCAACGAATCACTTTTTCAACCTGACCGATGGCATAAAACCATGTCGATACCTGCAGCCAGCCTCTCTACCGACCAGGCGTTACCGTCTTTTTATTACGGAAGACAGACAAAGCCGTTATTCGCGGTGGAATCCCTGTTATCTGCGTTCCTGCCCGCCAGCTCACCCTTTGCGCTGCCGCGATCGACCTATTATCGTTTTCCGCCGATCCAGGCTGAATCCGGATTAATTCTGCTCGAAGAGGGGATTGCCTCGCTATGCCATGCGGAAAACAACATGGTGATATCAACGATATTTTCCCCTTCGCTATTGGGATTAATCGATGGTTACGGCGTCTTTAACGGTATTCCGGAAAAACACCACTGCTCTCTGTTTGCTGAGACAGATTTGCGCGGACACTGGATAGCGCATCAGGCCGCGGTCGAGATCCTCAATGCGCAAAACTTGTGGCAGGAGATGGCCCATGTTCTGGCGCAGCGGCTGATGGTGTTGAGCATGCGTTCGCAGGAGATGATGGGGGTGGATTCTTACCTGATGGTGCGAACCCTGCTAACAGAGCTGGCGGACTATCCGGAGGCATATCGTCGCCAAATCAACGTCCTGAGCTTTATTCAGCGCCGTACCAACTTGTCGCGTAGCCGCATTATGTCGATTCTGTCGGAGCTGCGTAAAGGTGATTATATTACGATCCATCGCGGTGTGCTGAGGACCATTGCTCACCCGCTTCCCGCCCACTTTTAAGCCCGTGCGGCGGAGGGGCGTGATTTTCCCACCCCTCGTGAATCGAACCTGCTAAGGCTCAATCGCCGTCAGGTAGTCCAGCCGCAGCGGCTCAGCCAGCAGGGACTCCATTTGCGTCATAAACGCCTGAAAATAGGGCATCGCGACATGCGCATCGAGGGCGTCCTGTCCCTGCCACGCCTCGCGCATGTAGAAGGTGTCCGGCGCGTCGCGCAGCTGAAACAGGGCGTAGTCGAGATTGCCCGGCTCCTGTCTTGTCGGCAGGAGCAGCGCCTGCAGGGCCTGGCGCAGGGCGTCCGTCTGGCCCGGTTTCGCCTTGAGCACGGCGATAAGCGATATCATCTTAAAACCCCTCGAGCACAATCTTGCCGACGGCACGCCCGGTTTCCAGCTGGCGATGCGCTTTCTGCAGATTGGCGGCGGTGATGGCGCCGTAGTGTTCGCCGAGGGTGGTTTTGATCGTGTGGCTGTCGATCAGCGCCGCCACGCGGGTGAGCAACTGATGCTGGGCGATCATATCATCCGTCTCAAACATTGAACGGGTGAACATAAATTCCCAGTGCAGGGACAGGCTTTTCGCTTTCAGCGGCACCACGTCGAGGGTCTCCGGGTCATCAATCAGCGCCAGCTTGCCCTGCGGGGCGAGGGCGTCGATCAGCGCGTTGAAGTGCTGCTCGGTGTTGGTCAGGCTGGCGACATGGGTCACCGCGCTGATGCCAATGCGCGCCAGCTCGTTGGCGAGCGGCTTGCTGTGATCGATCACATGGTGCGCGCCCGCCTCGCGGACCCACTGCTGGCTCTCCGGACGCGAGGCGGTGCCGATCACCGTCATGGCGGTCAGTTTGCTGGCCAACTGGGTCAGGATTGACCCCACGCCGCCCGCCGCGCCGACGATCAGCAGCGTGTCGCCCGCATTGCCGCCTTCCTTAACGCCGAGACGGTGAAACAGCAGCTCCCAGGCGGTGATCGCCGTCAACGGCAGCGCGGCGGCAGCGGCGTTATCGAGGGTGCGCGGTTTGTGCGCCACCAGGCGCTCGTCCACCAGCTGATATTCACTGTTGCTGCCGGCCCGGCCCAGCGCGCCGGCGTACCAGACCTCATCACCCGGGGCGAACAACGTCACCTCCTCACCGACGGACTGCACCACGCCAACGGCGTCCCAGCCCAGCACCCGCGGTGTGTCGCCCTGGAAGCCGGCGCGCACTTTGGTGTCTACCGGATTGACCGAGATGGCTTTCACGGCGACCAGCAGGTCACGCCCGTGGGCGGTGGGGACCGGCAGGTCGATCTCAGTTAAAGAAGGGATGTTGTTGCCGTCAGCGGCGGCTTGAGTAATGGCGATAGCTTTCATAACTGCTCCGGTCTGTGATTCGGGTGAATGAAAAGATGACGCGATAGTAGACCGCTGCCGGGAGGGGAAAAACGGGCTAACGGCAATAACAGTTATATGCAGAAAGTGAAAATCAGCCCACCTGATAGAAATCGAGCATTACCCCATCCTGGGTCCGGCCACCGGCGCAGATAAACAGCGAGGTGGTTAGCCAGCTGAGCGCGGGGGTATCCACCTCGAAGGAGGGAACGGTGCGAAAATAGATGGCTTCTGGCGGAATATCGCTAAAAAAGCGCATATCGTCGGCGAATAGCTGGTCATGATACTGGGCCGGCACCCGGCGGATGCCATTGTTTTCCACATAGACGGTCCCTTCCGCCACCTGCAGGGCATAGCGGGCGGACAGCCTGCAGGTGCCGTTGGGTTCGATTATCTGGCTGTCGACGCCGCCGGGCAGCACGTGGCCGCGAAGTTGACCCGAGACGCTGCCGCCGATAATCGGGATCAGCTGGCGCTTACCGGTCTGCGGGCTGCGGGAGACAATTATCGGTTTATCAACCTGGATGGTAATGGAAAAACAGTGTCTGAGTTCGGGGGTCATTATGGCTCTCCTGTTTCGGTTGGCAACGGCACGCGGCCACCGCGCCAGTGTAACGGGTTTGCGAGAGACAAAATAACGCAGGGTTTGGATGAAAATGATTGGCTGGGATGATGAGTTTGGGGGTGCTCAGGTTGGTATGGCGTGGCTTTGGGGGAGCAGAGGCAAACTGGCGGAAGATCACAGGAGTTGAACCTGCCCGGGACCGCTGGCGGCCCCAACTGGATTTGAAGTCCAGCCACCTCACCGGAGATGACGATCTTCCGCGCCTCGATTGCTACATGGAGGCGGGGCGCATTATAGCTACTTTCAGCCGTTTACCACATACCTAAACGCACTTTTTTACTGTTAAAACTGGACTTTACAGAACAGTCCTGGACAAATCCTCACAAAATCCGTGAGTTACACTTTTTCACTCCCTGATTCCCTACCACGATCACAGAAAACAAGAAACGTAATCTGATAACGAGATATCGCAATTCATCTTACTGCGGCAAAGGTTTACAAAAATCGTAACCGGTACCAATCCGCGGTGCCGCTAAGGGAATAGTGCGCATATGAAAGATCATATTTTGTCCGTCAAAGAGAAAATTGGCTACGGCATGGGTGACGCCGCCAGCCACATCATTTTTGATAACGTCATGTTATACATGATGTTTTTCTACACCGATATTTTTGGTATCCCCGCCGGCTTTGTCGGCACCATGTTCCTGCTGGCGCGCGCGCTGGACGCGATTTCTGACCCGTGCATGGGCCTGCTTGCCGACCGTACCCGCAGCCGCTGGGGTAAGTTCCGCCCATGGATCCTCTTCGGCGCCATCCCGTTCGGCCTCGTCTGCGTGCTGGCCTACAGCTCGCCGGATTTAAGCCACAACGGCAAGCTGATCTACGCCGCCGTGACCTACACGCTGCTGACCCTGCTCTACACCGTGGTGAATATCCCCTACTGCGCGCTGGGCGGCGTGATCACCGACAACCCCACGCAGCGCATCTCGCTGCAGTCCTGGCGCTTCGTGCTGGCGACGGCGGGGGGCATGCTCTCCACCGTGCTGATGATGCCGCTGGTCAACTTTATCGGCGGCGAAGATAAAGCGCTCGGCTTCCAGGGCGGCATCGCGGTGCTGTCGGTGGTCGCCTTCCTGATGCTGGCCTTCTGTTTTTTCACCACCAAAGAGCGTGTCGAAGCGCCGCCGAGCAGCACTTCGATGCGTGAAGACTTGCGCGATATCTGGCGCAATGACCAGTGGCGGGTGGGTGGCGTGCTCACCATCCTCAATATCCTCGCGGTCTGCGTTCGCGGCGGCGCGATGATGTACTACACCACCTGGATCATGGGCTCGGCGGCGCTGTTCACCGTCTTCCTCACCACCTACTGCGTCGGCAACCTGATTGGCTCGGCGCTGGCGAAACCGCTGACCGACTGGAAATGCAAAGTCAGCGTCTTCTGGTGGACCAACGCCCTCCTGGCGGTGCTCAGCGTGGCGATGTTCTTCGTACCGATGGACGCCGAAATCACCATGTTCGTCTTTATCTTCATCATTGGCGTACTGCACCAGCTGGTGACGCCAATCCAGTGGGTGATGATGTCCGACACCGTCGACTACGGCGAATGGTGTAACGGCAAACGCCTGACCGGCATCAGCTTCGCCGGCACCCTGTTTGTGCTCAAGTTAGGGCTGGCGCTGGGCGGCGCGCTGATCGGCTGGATGCTGGCCGGCGGCGGCTATGATGCCGCCGCTAAAACCCAGAACAGCGCCACCCTCACCATCATTATCGCCTTGTTCACCCTCGTTCCGGCGGTGTGCTACCTGCTGAGCGCGGTGATCGCCAAACGCTACTACACGCTGAAAACACCGTTCCTGAAAAAAATGATGGCCGAGCTGGCCGAGGGCGCGCGTCGCAACGAACAAGATTTCACCGCAGCCCCGATCGATAAAGAATGGCAAAACTAAGAGGACGTTTTAATGAAAATCAGTGATGGAAACTGGCTCATTCAACCAGGGCTCAACCTGATCCAACCCGTACAGGTTTACGAGGTGGAACAGCAGGGGAATGAAATGGTGGTCTATGCCGCGCCGCGCGATGTTCGCGAACGTGCCTGGCAGCTGGATACGCCATTGTTCACCCTGCGCTTTTTCTCGCCTCAGGAAGGGATAATCGGCGTGCGCATGGCGCACTTCCAGGGCGCGCTGGATAACGGCCCGCACTATCCGCTGAACGTGCAGAAAGACGTCCATGTCGAAATAGAAAATACGGCCGGGTTCGCCGAGCTGAAAAGCGGCAACCTCAGCGTGCGCGTCACTAAAGGTGAATTCTGGGCGCTGGATTTTCTGCGCGACGGCGTGCGCATCACCGGTAGCCAGTTGAAAAACAACGGCTACGTGCAGGATAGTAAGACCCAGCGCAACTACATGTTTGAGCGCCTCGACCTCGGCGTCGGCGAAACCGTCTACGGCCTCGGCGAGCGCTTTACCGCGCTGGTGCGCAACGGCCAGACGGTAGAAACCTGGAACGAAGACGGCGGTACCAGCACCGAGCAATCCTACAAAAATATCCCCTTCTATCTGACCAACCACGGCTACGGCGTGCTGGTCAACCATCCGCAGCGCGTCTCCTTCGAGGTGGGCTCGGAGAAGGTCTCTAAAGTCCAGTTCAGCGTTGAAGGCGAATACCTTGAGTACTTCGTGATCGACGGCCCGACGCCGAAAGCGGTGCTTAACCGCTATACGCAGTTCACCGGCCGCCCGGCGCTGCCGCCGGCATGGTCGTTCGGTCTGTGGCTGACGACCTCGTTCACCACCAACTATGACGAAGCGACGGTAAATAGCTTTATCGACGGCATGGCTGAGCGCCATCTGCCGCTGCACGTCTTCCACTTCGACTGCTTCTGGATGAAGGCCTTCCAGTGGTGCGATTTTGAATGGGATCCGCTAACTTTCCCGGACCCGGAAGGGATGATCAAACGCCTGAAGGCGAAAGGGCTGAAGGTCTGCGTGTGGATCAACCCGTACATCGGCCAGCGCTCGCCGGTGTTCAAGGAGCTGAAAGAGAAGGGCTACCTGCTGAAGCGCCCGGACGGTTCGCTGTGGCAGTGGGATAAGTGGCAGCCGGGGCTGGCGATTTATGACTTCACCAACCCGGAAGCCTGCCAGTGGTACGCCGACAAGTTAAAAGGCCTGGTGGCGATGGGGGTCGATTGCTTCAAGACCGACTTCGGCGAGCGTATCCCGACCGACGTCCAGTGGTTTGACGGTTCCGATCCGCAGAAAATGCACAACCACTACGCATTCATCTATAACGAGCTGGTGTGGAAGGTGCTGAAAGAGACCGTCGGCGAGCAGGAGGCGGTGCTGTTCGCCCGCTCCGCCTCGGTGGGCGCGCAGCAGTTCCCGGTGCACTGGGGCGGCGACTGCTACGCCAACTACGAATCGATGGCGGAAAGCCTGCGCGGCGGGCTGTCGATCGGCATGTCCGGCTTCGGTTTCTGGAGTCACGATATCGGCGGTTTCGAAAACACCGCGCCGGCCCACGTCTACAAGCGCTGGTGCGCCTTCGGCCTGCTCTCCAGCCACAGCCGGCTGCACGGCAGCAAATCCTATCGGGTGCCATGGGCTTACGACGAAGAGTCCTGCGACGTGGTGCGCCACTTCACGCAGCTGAAATGCCGCATGATGCCGTATCTCTATCGCCAGGCGGCGCTGGCCAACGAGTTCGGCACGCCGATGTTGCGTGCGATGATGCTCGAGTTTCAGGACGATCCGGCCTGCGACTATCTTGACCGCCAGTATATGCTCGGTGATTCGGTCCTGGTGGCGCCGGTGTTCTCCGAAGCGGGCGAGGTGCAATTTTATCTGCCGGATGGGCGCTGGACGCACCTGTGGCATAACGATGAATTACCGGGTAGCCGCTGGTATAAGCAGCATCACGATGCGCTGAGCCTGCCGGTCTACGTTCGTGACAACACCCTGCTGGCGCTGGGCAACAATGACCAGAAACCCGATTATGCCTGGCATGAGGGCACCGCCTTCCAGCTGTTCCACCTCGAGGATGGACGCGAGGCACGTTGTGACGTTCCGGCGGCAGACGGCTCGACGATTTTCACCCTGAAGGCCAGGCGCCAGGGCAACACCATCGCCGTGAGCGGCGAAGGCGAGGCCCGCGGCTGGACGTTGTGCCTGCGCAATATCCCGCAGGTCGCGGGCGTGCAGGGCGGGACTCAGGCCGGCAGCGAATGGGGTATGGTAGTGAGCGCCGAGGGCAATACGCTGACGATTACCCTGTAAAACACCATCTTAACGGCTGCAACCCTCTCCGCCAGCGGCGAGGGTTTTTTTATTTCATTTTTGTACAAAAAGTAACGTTCATTTCATAGTGGTGACTCAGGCCGCAGACGCTGTCGCCGAACGGTGTTAGCGTATTCTGCCGTTGAGAGGAGCCCGCCATGGACTTAGAAAATATCTTTCGTGACGTGAAGCTAAGCAAAACGGAAATGACCGTGCTGCGCTTTATTCAGAACGACCCGGAGCAGTGTATCCGCCAGGGCGTCCGCGCGGTGGCAGAGCAGTGCTATAGCAACCCCTCTTCGCTGGTCCGGCTGGCGAAGAAACTGAAGTTCAGCGGCTGGCTGGAGCTGGTCTATTTCATCAAGTTCAATATCACCATGCCGAAGCTCGATGTCACCAACGATATCGACTACATGAGCGTTCGGCCGGAAGAAGCGCTGACGCCGCTGCTGGCAAGCCTTAAACAGCAGCGCATCCTGATCCACGGCAGCGGCTTTTCGCAGCTGATCGCCCAGTATATTTACAACAAGTTCCTCGTCACCGGCGTGAATGCCAGCCTGGCGCTGTGGCCGGATTATGAAATCCTCGAACAGAAAAACGCCGCCCGCTTCGACTCCATCTGGATCATTTCTAAATCCGGGCGCAGCAGTTCGGCGCTTAACTGGGTGAAGGCCCTGGAGGGGAAGGAGATTAATCTGGTCTGCTTTACCGGCGACTATCAAAGCCCGCTGGCGCAGGCTGCGGATACGGCGTTTATTATTCACGACCCGCAGAAGTTCGACGATGATATTTACTGGAGCAACCCGTTTTTCGGCTACTGCATCTTAGGCTTTGAGCGACTGTTGAAGATGTGGTTTACCAGCCTACGTAGTAATAGTTAGCCCCCGCTAAGCGCGACGCGAGCGGGGGGAGTTCCCGGATGGCGGCTGGCGCCTTATC
>NZ_KV789912.1:43057-46665 GCF_001807705.1 Klebsiella sp. HMSC25G12
CGGCTGGCGCCTTATCCGGGCTACCGGGTGATACGGCAATTTTGCCGGGTGTCGGCTTACGCCTGACCCGGCCTACATCAAATACAAACCGCTCCGTTTGTAGCCCCGCTAAGCGCGGCGCGAGCGGAGGAACTCCCGGATGGCGGCTGGCGCCTTATCCGGGCTACCGGGTGAGACGGCTATTTTGCCGGGTGGCGGCTTACGCCTGACCCGGCCTACATCAAACACAAACCGCTCCGTTCGTAGCCCCGCTAAGCGCGGTGCGGGCGGGGGGAGCTCCCGGATGGCGGCTGGCGCCTTATCCGGGCTACCGGGTGATGCGGCAATTTTGCCGGGAGGCGGCTTACGCCTGACCCGGCCTACATAAAACACAAACCGCTCCGTTCGTAGCCCCGCTAAGCGCAGCGCGAGCGGGGGGGAATCCCATCGGCAATGCGGGTTACTGCCAGGCGGCGAATTGCTCATCGTCGAGATAGGCTTCGACCAGGGTTTTCGCCAGCGAATAGGAACCGATCAGCGGGTGCGCCATCAGCGCCCGCACCGCCAGCGATTTATCCTGCTGCAGGATTGCCGCCACCGCCAGCCGCTCATACTCCTTCACGCAGGAAATCATATTCTTCTGCGCCGTCGGCACCTTCACCGGCGTCACCGGCTTGAGGCCATCCCGGCTCAGGTCGCAGCTGATCTCGATCACGTCGTCAGGGCGCAAAAAGTCGAGCGTGTCGTGATTCTGGATCGATACCACGATACGCTTGGTGGTGGTGCTGTTCACCGCTTCCAGGATATCCAGCGCCACCCCGGCATAGCCGCCGGTGTCCGGCTCTTCGATAAACTGGCGCAGCGTCAGCGGTTCGCGGGTGTGGAATTTTTCCTGCTGCGACTCATTCTGCATATAGCTGTTTTCCCGGCGCAGGTAATGCTGCATCCAGATGGTGAAAGCGGCTTCCGGTTGCGTTCTGGCATCCACAGTGCGCAGCGCTTCGCGCATCTCCTGATTGATACGGGCGATCTGCTCTCCGCGCGTCTCGCCGGCTTCCTGAATCGCCTTCAGCGCCACCTCTCGATAGTAGTAATAATAGAGATATTCATTGAGGAGCTGATTATCGCAAAGCCGCACCAGCTCCGGGGAGAAGTACTGCATCGCCGTCTTCTGGTACAGTTCCGGGCTGGCGATCAGCCGTTCGGTTACCTCTTCCCCGCGTACGGTGAAGTGGGTAAACCATGAGAAATGGTTCAGCCCATAGCATTCCACGCTGAGGTCGCGTTCTTCACAACCAAGGATCGCCGGCAGTTCACGAATCAGCTCGGAGGGAGCATCGCAGATCCCATAGACCCGGCGCTTAAAACCGGACTTGATGATCGCTTCCGTCACCAGGCCTGACGGGTTGGTAAAGTTAAACAGAATGGCGTCTTCGGCGGCATGTTCTTCGATCAGCCGGCAATAGCGAAGGATCGCCGGGATCGAACGCATGGCCATCGCGAAACCGCCGGCGCCGGTGGTCTCCTGGCCGAGGGTGTTATGCTGAAGCGCAATGCGTTCGTCGCGAATACGGCTTTCGTCACCGCCAACCCGCAGGGTGGTAATGATATAGTTGGCATCCTGCAGCGCTGCGATCGGGTCGGTAGTGGTACTAAACTGAATATCCGGGCGAATAGTATTAAATACATAGCGGGCAATTTCGCCAAATATCGCCAGATTATCAGCAGAGTTATCGAGAAAAACCACTTCTGTTAAACCAATGCGGTGAGCGTTATAGGCCAGAGATTTCGCTAAAAATGCAGAGCGAACGCCGCCCCCGCCTAATACGGTTAATTTCATACAAACTCCTCATTAATTTTCTGCTAACCAGTTATCAACCCGGGAACGTACCTGTCCCACTTTGACGCCATAAATAACCTGAACTTCATTACGATTTCGTACGAGGCCGTTGGCGCCGGTATTTTTTAATTGCGCGTCATCAACCCGCGCCATATCGCGCACGGCCACGCGCAGACGAGTAAAACAATTATCGACGGAGAGAATATTCTCCTTGCCCCCGAGGCCGCGGATAATGTCATCGGTGACCGACTGCGGTTGCGAGACTTTCTGGCGGTACTCTGCTTTGCTGTAAAGCTTCACGTTCTCGTCATCTTCCCGGCCCGGCGTTTTCAGATTCAGCTTCACCACCAGGGTGCGGAAAATCACGTAGTAAACGGCGAACTGGCCGATACCAATAAGGACATAGCCCGGCCAGCGCGTTAAGGAGACCGGCAGCGGCAGGTTATAGATCAGAAACTCGATCAGGCCCGATGCTCCCCAGGGACGTACGGTGAAAATGTCGCAAATGGCCTGCGAGGCGGCGGTTAACGTCGCGTGGATCACCCACAGCAGCGGCGAGACAAACAAGAAGGTGAACTCGATCGGTTCGGTGATACCGGTCAGCATCGAGGTGATGATCGCCGGCAGCAGGATCGCCTTCGCCATCACTTTCTTCTCCGGTTTCGCGGTGTGGTAGAACGCCAGCGAGGCGCCTGCCAGGCCAAAGATAGTGGTCATCCCTTGCTGCGAAAAACGTAATGCGTCGTTCATGACCGGCGTCAGGTCGGGGTGGCGCATATAGGCGAGGAAAATGGCCTGGGTCCCGGAGACCACCTGACCGTCCACGTGCAGGGTGCCGCCAATCTGGGTGAGCTGGAAGGGGGACCAGACGAAATGGTGCAGGCCGGTGGGGATAAGGAATTTTTCAAAGAAACCATAGACGAAGACCCCGGCGACCCCGGCATTTTTCATAAAACCGGTGAGGGCGGAGATGCCGTGGGTCATAAAGGGCCAAATCCAGGTAAAGGCGATGGCGTAGAAGATAACCACCGGCGTCATCGCCACCAGCGTCAGCTTGGCGCCGCCGTACATCGACAGCGCGCCAGGCAGCTCAATGGCAGAGACTTTATTGTGCACCCACGCAATCGTGCAGCCGAGAATAATGCCCAGGAAAACGCCCATATCCACCACCACAAAGCCCAGCAGCTGGGTTTGCCCGGTGCCATAATATTCACCGTTAATTTTTTCGGCGAGTCCGTGGGTGTGTTCCAGCCAGGAGTGGTTGGCGCCAAGGAACATAATGAAGCACATCACTGCAACCAGCGCGACTTCGGTTTTTTTATCCTTTGCCAGGCCATAGCTAATGCCGACGCAAAATAATAAGCCGAGGTTGCCAAATAAAGGCCAAAAAGTGTCGCCGAGCATTTGCCCAAGCTGATGTAAGAAACTGGTTTCAGCAATTAATGTCGGATTAGTTAATACTGAACTGAGGGCCAGAATTAAGCCAATGACCGGCAAGAACAATACGGCGCCGATCATGGCCCGGGAGAATTTTTGCATATTCTCCAGAATACGCTGACGTATTTCAGGCATGATTGATCCTTTTATATTTTTGTAGGTACAGGGAGCGGTTTTTTATCGACTTCCAGTAATTTGGTTATAGCAATTCTGATATTTGAAAGGAACCTGTTGCGCTAAATAGGTACAGATAGCCGCGTATTGCACACAGGTTTCAGGACTCGCACCCTAACCCCCTCCCTGAAAGGGAGAGGGAGTGGCCAGAGCGGAGTTTGCCGGAAAGCATGCCCTC
>NZ_KV789913.1:0-13195 GCF_001807705.1 Klebsiella sp. HMSC25G12
ATAAAGACTTATCTCTTAAGATCCTGTCTATGGATGTCTGCTATTCGCTGAATCTCGCCGCCGCAGTGCGAGCATGATGTGGGGTTTTCTTTAGCCATCTACTCTGCCTCACCTGGTGCTGGACCCCCTTCTGGCGGGCATCAGATAAGATGACAGCGCAATATCACAACGATCGCGGTTCGACTCGATGAACGTGGAAGATGTCGTGACGTGAGAAATGGAGCTCTATCACCCTGCAATTTTTCAGCATTGAAGGATTCATGTTGGCGAGGAATTTTGCTGCGGTTTTGGGAAAGAAAAAATCGAAATAACCGGGCATCGCGCCCGGTTATCGTGTCAGCCCGAAATGGCCCTACGCACTCAGCCCACGGTTTTCCAGCATCGGCTCAATCTGTGGATCGTGCCCGCGCCACTGGCGATAAAGTTCAGCTAAATCAGTGCTATTGCCGCGCGACAGAATCGCTTCCCGGAAGCGCTGACCGTTCTCACGGGTCAAACCGCCGTGCTCCACGAACCACTGATAGCCGTCGTCGGCCAGCATCTGGGTCCACAGATAGGCGTAATAGCCTGCCGCATAGCCGCCGCCAAAGATATGGGAGAAATAGCTGCTGCGATAGCGCGGCGGAACGGCCGCCAGATCCAGGTGTTCTTCCTGCAATATCTTCTGCTCAAACCCATCCACGTCCTCCGGTATTGCCGAGGTCGACAGGCTATGCCAGCGCATATCGAGTAACGCAGCAGCCAACAGCTCGCTCATGTCGTACCCTTTATTGAAGGTTGCCGCACGCAACATATTGTCGCGTAGCGCCTCCGGCATCGGCTCCCCGGACTGGTAGTGCTTCGCGTAGTGGGCAAACACCTGCGGCTGGCTGGCCCAGTGTTCGAAAATCTGCGAAGGAAATTCGACAAAATCGCGCGGGGTATTGGTTCCGGAGAGACTGGCGTAACGCTGGCTGGCGAACAGCCCATGCAGGGTATGGCCAAACTCATGGAACAGAGTGATCACCTCATCCCACGACAACAGCGCGCTCTGCCCTGCCTGCGGCCGGGCGTAGTTGCAGACATTGTAGATAACCGGTCGCTGCTCCCGCAGGGTAGACTGTTCGACAAACACATCCATCCAGGCGCCGCCGCTTTTTGAGTCGCGTGCGTAGTAGTCACCGTAAAACAGCGCCATCCCTTCTCCGTTGTGATCGAAGATCTCCCAGACCCGAACATCCGGGTGATAGACGGGGATATCGAAGCGCTCGACAAAGCGGAGGCCAAAGAGCTGCGTGGCCGTCCAGAAGACGCCATCCTGCAGCACGCGCTCGAGAGCAAAATAGGGTTTAAGCTGCGCATCATCAATGGCAAAGGCAGCTCGCCGCACCTGTTCGCTGTAATAGAGCCAGTCCCATGCTGCGGCGCGAAACGCCCCGCCCTCGTTATCAATCACCTGCTGGATGTCAGCCAGCTCTCGTTCCGCCCGCGCCCGCGCAGCCGGCGCGATCCGGCGCATAAAAGTTAATGCCTCCGCCGGAGAGGCGGCCATTTGATCGGTCAGCGCCCAGCTGGCGTAATCGGCCGCGCCCAGCAGTTCCGCCTGCTGCGCGCGGATCGCCGCCAGTCGCAGCACCAGGCGACGTGTATCATGCTCATCACCCTGCTGATTGCGCGTCCAGCCGGCGGCAAAGAGATTCTCCCGCGTCTGTCGGTCGCGCAAAGAGAGCAGCGGCGGCTGCTGGGTGGTATTGGTCAGCGTCAGCAGCCAGCGGTCACTGAGCCCTTTTTCCCGCGCCGCGTCGGCGGCCGCCGCTATCTCCTCATCCGCCAGGCCATCCAGTTGATGTCGGTAATCAACCACCAGTCCACCGTTTTTGGCCGCCCCCAGCAACCGCTGCTGGAACTGACTTTGCAGGGTCGCCGCTTCGGTGTTCAGCGTGCGTAGCACCGCCTTCTGCGCTGGCGCCAGCGTCGCCCCGGCATGGACAAAACGTTGCCAGGTGAGGGTCAGGAGACGATGAGATTCGCTGTCTAACGCCAGCGCGTCACGCTGCTCATAGACGCTGTTCACTCGCTGAAATAAGGCCTCGTTAAGCCAGATGTCATTCCCCAGCTCGGCGAGCTCAGCGGAAAATTCTTCATCCAGAGACTGAATGAACGGGTTGGTGTGGGCGCCAGCCATGGCGAAAAAGACCCGCGTCACTCGCGCCAGCAGCTGTCCGCTCTGTTCAAGGGCCTCAAGAGTGTTGGCAAAATTCGCCGGCTCCGGGTTGTCGATTATCGCGCGGATCTCCGCGCGCTGCTGCCGGACACCCTCATCAAACGCCGGGCGATAGTGGTAGTCCTGGATGAGATCAAACGGGGGTGCCTGGTAAGGCAGCAAACTGACGCTAAAAAAGGGATTTTGTTCAGACATCTTTCTCTCCTGCACAGGCTAATCCTGTAAGATTAGGCTTCTCCTTAAGGGGTCGCAATGATTTCCGTTACCGGTCGCCGTCTGTGCGTGCTATGGTATGAAAACACAAAAAGCGTTGAGGAACAGTAAGATGATTATCATGGTTACCGGTGCCACCGCCGGTTTTGGTGAAAGTATTACTCGCCGTTTCGTCGCTAACGGCCATAAAGTGATTGCCACCGGACGTCGTGAAGAGCGCCTGAAGACGCTGAAATACGACCTCGGTGACAACCTTTATATCGCCCAGCTTGACGTCCGCAACCGCGCCGCCATTGAGACGCTGATTGCCGATCTGCCCGCCGAGTGGCAGGCGATTGACGTCCTGGTGAATAACGCCGGTCTGGCGCTGGGTCTGGAGCCGGCGCACCGCGCCAGCGTTGAAGACTGGGAAGATATGATCGACACCAATAATAAAGGGCTGGTGTACATGACCCGCGCGGTCCTGCCGGGTATGGTGGAGCGCAATCGCGGGCATATCATTAACATCGGCTCCACGGCAGGTAGCTGGCCTTATGCCGGGGGCAACGTCTATGGGGCGACCAAAGCCTTCGTCCGTCAGTTCAGTCTGAATCTACGCACCGACCTGCACGGCACCGCCGTGCGCGTCACCGACATCGAGCCGGGTCTGGTGGGTGGCACCGAGTTTTCCAACGTCCGCTTTAAAGGTGATGACGCCAAGGCCGGGAAAACTTATGAGAACACCGAAGCCCTGACGCCGGAAGATGTGACCGAGGCGGTCTGGTGGGTGGCCACCCTGCCGAAGCACGTCAACATCAACACCCTGGAGATGATGCCGGTGAGCCAGAGTTTTGCCGGACTCAGCGTTCACCGCCAGGGCTAACCGTCAGCCACCCGGCCTGCGGGCCGGGTATGGGCGGAACCGCAAAAAACGCGTAAAATAGTGCGCATAATCCCTTAAAAAGTAATCATCAATGGCCGCAGAATCGCAACTGAACCCGACGCAACCTGTCAATCAGCAAATTTATCGCATCCTCCGCCGGGATATCGTTCACTGCCTGATCCCGCCTGGCACACCGCTGTCCGAGAAAGAAGTCTCCGTGCGTTTCGATGTGTCGCGTCAGCCGGTGCGCGAGGCCTTCATCAAGCTGGCGGAAAATGGGCTTATCCAGATACGTCCCCAGCGCGGCAGCTACGTCAATAAAATTTCCTTGTCGCAGGTGCGCAATGGTTGCTTTGTCCGCCAGGCGATTGAGTGCGCGGTGGTCCGCCGCGCCGCCGGCATGATTAACGATGAGCAGGTTTATCAGCTGGAGCAGAATCTCCATCAGCAGCGTATTGCCGTCGACAGACAACAATCAAACGACTTTTTCCTGCTTGATGATGAGTTTCACCAGAAGCTGTCGATCATTGCCGATTGTCAGTTGGCGTGGGATACGGTGGAAAATATTAAAGCCGCCATCGACCGCGTGCGCTACATGAGCCTGGACCATATCACCTCGCCGGAGATGCTCCTGCGTCAGCACCATGAGATTTTCACCGCGCTGGAAAAACGCGACGCGGAGGCAGTAGAGCAGGCAATGAATGTCCATCTGCATGAAATCAGCGAGTCCGTGTTACTGATCCGCCAGGAGAACCGCGACTGGTTTAGCGAAGATTAATGGTCAGACGGCTGCCCAGCGTGGCTGACGCAGCCGTCGTCATGAGGGGATTAACGGACGACCAGCACCGGCGTTTTGGCGTAGCGCAGAATCGACTCGGCGTTGGAGCCCAGCAGATGTGTGGAGATGCCCGGTTTGCGGGATCCAACCACTATCACATCGAACTCTTCGTTATTACTGATAGCCAGAATTTCGTCGCGCACGTTACCAAAGACCACCCTGGTATGGATCCGCGACATCGGAATGTCGAACAGTCGCGCCACCTCGCGCATCTTTTTCTCCGACTCTTCTTTCATATAGGCTTCAAATTTACGAATATCCGCCGTAAAGCCGCGTAATAGTGAACGACTGCTGTTCGGCAGAACGTTGAGCAATGTGATTTCACCGTTTTCTGCAGTGGCTAGGAATTCCGCGTGACGCACAGCTTTATCGCTTAAATCCATTTCAAAGACATCAACAGGCAATAAAATTTTTTTATACATGGCCCGTACTCCTTTTCCAGAGAAAGTTCTTTTTCAATGACTTAACTATGCCATTATGGCAGTAAATTACCAGCCATTATTCGGAAAAATAACAGCTAATTATCTTTAGTAAATCAGGGAAATATATAGTTATGTATAGACATTGCGTGCGATCATCTTTTCAGCGCGCTAAAACCGATCGACAGCAAAAAAGAAATATCAGCGGAAGGTGGCAGAGATAACAAAATAGCCGGTGTCGACGACGAGGCCGACACCGGAAGCGGATTATTGCTCGGCAGCCCACGCGGCGACAGTGGCTTTGGCCCCCAGCCGCTGCAGCGCCAGATAGGCGCGGGTCACCGCCGAGACGAAACGGGGCTCCTGCGGCAACGCCAGGCCGAAGATCGCCTCAATACCCAGCAGCGCTTTCACCCGCGCTTCACCCTCGGCGCTGGCCGCCACCGCCTGTTGGATAACCGGCAACAGCGGATCGCAAATCTCAATCGCCTGGCCGGCATCGTCAACGCCGCCGACATAGCGCATCCAGCCCGCCACACCGAGCGCCAGCAGCGTGAAATCTTGCTGGTGCGCCAGATGCCAGCGTACGGAGTCCAGCATGCGCTGCGGCAACTTCTGGCTGCCGTCCATGGCTATCTGCCAGGTACGGTGCTTCAGCGCCGGATTGCAGTAGCGGTCAATTAGCAGACTGGCATAGCGCGGAAGATCCACCCCCTGCACTTTCAGCGTCGGCGCCTGTTCGTCCAGCATCAGCGCCAGCGCCGCGCGGCGGTAGTTGTCATCCTGCATACAGTCGTTGATGTGCTGATAACCGGCCAGATAGCCCAGGTACGCCAGGAACGAGTGGCTACCGTTGAGCATCCTCAGCTTCATCTCTTCAAAAGGCACTACATCGGCGACCAGTTCCGCTCCCGCTTTTTCCCACTGCGGACGTCCGGCAACAAAGTTATCCTCAATCACCCACTGACGGAAAGGTTCGCAGGCCACCCCGGCCGGGTCGCGCACGCCGGTCAGTTGCTCAATTTTATCGAGGGTTTCCGCGGTAACGGCCGGGACAATGCGGTCCACCATGGTCGATGGGAAGGTGACGTTCTGTTCAATCCAGGCCGCCAGCTCCGCGTCCAGCGCCCGGGCGTAGGCGCAGACGACATTGCGCATCACGTGACCGTTTTCCGGCATGTTGTCGCAGGACATCACGGTAAAAGCCGGCAAGCCTGCCGCCCGACGGCGAGCCAGAGCCTCCACCACCACGCCCGGCGCCGATTTTGGCTGGTGCGGGTTGTGCAGATCGGCGACGATCAGCGGGTGATCGAGCTGCAGCTCGCCGCTGGCCGGCGAATGACAATAACCTTTCTCGGTAATGGTCAGGGAGACAATGGCTACCTGAGGCTCACACATCGCCGCCAGCACCGCTTCGAGGCCATCAACCTGGGCGTGCAGCGCCTGCTTCACCACCCCAACCACGCGTGCGGTCCAGGCGTCGGCGGACATTTCGGCCACAGTGTACAGCCGATCCTGCTGGCGGAGGTCGGCGATCTGCTGCTCGCCGCCGATGAGATTGACTTCGGTATAGCCCCAGTCGCTGCCATGTTCACTGGCAAGAATATCGGCATATACCGCCTGATGGGCGCGGTGGAATGCGCCAAAACCAAGGTGCACGATACGGGGGATCAGCGCGCTGCGATCGTAGCCTGGCAGCATGGCGTTGGCGGTTAAAAGGGTGTTTTCCATGATGACTCTCGTTGTTATGTGTCTCATCAACCATTCTCGGGGAGAACTCTCGAGGAGAATGCCTTTGTGTCCCAACCATCGCACGCAATTGGTATAACATCTTTGATTTCTGTCAACTACCATACAAGAAGATATGATCGGTTCGCTGCCGGGAGTGAACCGTCACAAAATCATCGCTGATGGAATGGGAAACAGTCGCCGCGAGGAAATAAAAGAAGTCGACGAATGACACACCGGCCACGCGTCCCTGCGGGCCTGTCATTTAACCGGGAGTCCGGTCTGGCGGTTAGTCGATACGGGTTTTAACGATAAAGAAGTAGCACAACGCCCCGGTGAAGGTCACGCCGGCGGCGATCACCAGCGCCAGATTAAAAGAATGGGTGGTATCCACCACCCACCCGGTGACGATCGGCGCAAAGGAGGCAAACACAAAGCTGCCAAAGTTCTGGATCGCTGCCACCGAAGCCACTTTATGCTCTGCCACCAATACCTGCACCAGCCCCCAGGCCGACGTCCCGGCAAAATGGACGCAAAACAGCGCCATGGAGATAAAAGCCACCGCCTGGGTCGGCGTGGAGGATTGCACCACCAGCAGGGTGCCCAGGGCCGACAGCACCAGACCGATCACGATCGCCGTTTTCCGGGTTTTCGCCAGATCGTAACCTCTGCGCGCCAGGGCATCGACCACCAGGCCATTGACCCACATCCCCACCGCCGCCGCAAGGAACGGGATCGCCGCCACCCAGCCGGTACGGGCCAGGCTTAATCCCTGCTGTGCCTGCAAATAGCCGGGCAACCAGGCGATATACAGCCAGCCGGTATAGTTCACACCGGAAAAGCCCAGAATCATCCCCCAGGTGGTGCGCCGTTTAAACAGAGCCAGCCATTCGCTAAATTTCAGCGCCGGGCGGGCCACCTCCTCGCTGGCCAGATACTGCTGCTCCTCTTCCTGAAGGGTGAAGTGCCGGCGATTTCGGTAGCCCACATACCAGCACAGACCGACCACGATACCGGCTAAGCCAATCACCACAAACATCGTTCGCCAGCCCCAGGCCAGTTGCATAATAACCAGAGCCGGTGGCGCAATGGCCTGCCCCAGCACCGTCGAGGAGTTAAATATCCCCACCGCCGTACCGCGCTCTCTTTGCGCATACCAGTCATTGATTGATTTCACACCGGCGGGCATAAATGGCGCTTCACCAATCCCGAGGCCAATGCGCAGCAGAATAAAATGCGAGAACGAATTGACCATCCCGGTCAGGGCCTGCATTGCGGACCAGAAAATCAGTCCGGCGCCGAGCACAATGCGCGGTCCAACGCGATCCAGCAATATTCCCGACGGCAATTGTGCGAAGCCGTAGGAGAGCGAAAAGGCGGAGAGCAGCACCCCAAACTCGGTGGCGCTGAGTCCCAGGTCGGCGCGTATCGCCTCCCCGGCGACGCTCAGCGAAGAGCGGTCAAGAAAGTTGACGATACCGGCGATAAACAGCAGCGTCAGGGTGATCTTCTGCACCCGACGGATACGCAGCGGCGTCGCCCCCGTCCGGGCGGCAAGTGTCTCGATAGCCATCGTTGTTCCTTACAGAGTCATAACAAAAGAGAATGTCTGATAAGTAAGGCAACAGGTCGACTACCATACAAGAATTAAGGTTTAAAAAAGTGGCAGCGATCACACAAGGCGAGCTCAGGCCCGCCCCCAGCCCGCCACGATGATCAGCATGCCGCACAGGGCGATGATCGCCCCGGCCCAGTCGTAATGGCTGAGCTTGACGCCATCCACGACCCGCAGCCAGAGTAAGGCGGTACAGACGTACACCCCACCGTAGGCGGCATAGACCCGCCCGCTCGCGGCAGGATGGAGCGTCAGGAGCCAGACGAACAGCGCCAGCGCCAGGCCGGTGGGGATCAACAGCAGCGGCGTGGCCCCGCGCTTTAACCATAGCCACGGCAGATAGCAGCCGATGATTTCGCACAGGGCGGTGGCAAAGAACAGGAGCGTTGTTTTGAGCATTAAAAGATTCGTAAATGAGACAAAGCGTTGAACCATTCTACGCGATAATGGCTTCTGCCCCACGCTGTTTTGTCGGCTATGCCCGGCAAAAGAGCTGTAGTAAACTTAGCCTGAGGGTTAACCCATCACTTAAAGGAAACCGTGATGAACATGACACTGAACAAACGCTGGTGCCTGACCGCCATTCTGGCGTTGAGCGCCGTGGTCTATACCTCCAGCTCCTTCGCCGCCACCGACCGGCTGGTGATTGAATCTGGCGACAGCGCGCAAAGCCGTCAGCAGGCGTCGATGGAAAAAGAGCAATGGAACGACACCCGCAGCCTGCGCCAGAAGGTCAATAAGCGGGCGGAAAAAGAGTGGGACAAAACCGATGTCGCCTTCGACGCGCAGGATAACTGCCAGAAGAGCGCCAACGTCAATGCCTACTGGGAGCCGAACACTCTGCGCTGCCTTGACCGCCGCACCGGCCGGGCAATCAATCCCTGATCCGCTTCCTGTCAACGCTGGCGCCTGCGGGCGCCGCCTTTCATAACGCGCTGTTCAGCTTTAACCACAGGATTACCCATGACCGACGCGCTACACGTCAAACTCCGCCCCCTCGAACGGGAAGATTTGCGCTTTGTCCACCAGCTCGATAACAACGCCAGCGTCATGCGCTACTGGTTTGAAGAGCCATACGAGGCCTTCGTTGAGCTCTCCGATCTGTACGACAAACATATCCACGATCAAAGCGAGCGTCGCTTTGTCATCGAATGCAATGGCGATAAAGCCGGGCTGGTAGAGCTGGTTGAAATCAACCATGTTCATCGGCGGGCCGAGTTCCAGATCATTATCTCACCGGACTTCCAGGGAAAAGGCCTTGCCACTCGCGCGGCGCGGCTGGCCATGGACTACGGTTTTACGGTTCTTAATCTGTATAAGCTGTATTTGATTGTCGATAAAGAGAATGAAAAAGCGATCCATATTTACCGCAAGCTCGGCTTTATCGTCGAGGGTGAACTCATCCATGAGTTTTTCATTAACGGCGAGTACCGCAACACCATTCGCATGTGTCTGTTCCAGAACCAGTATCTGGCCGAACACAAAACCCCAGGACCGGCCCTGCTGAAGCCGACGGCTCAGTAATAATCAATGCGGTTCTTGATGGTGTAATGGCGTGTCAGCGGCGGCTGCACGCTTTCATCAATCACCTGCAGCTCACAGCTCAGCGGATTGTCGTGGCGATCGTAGTCGCAGGTCTGGCGTACCGTGCCCAGCGTGCGTTCGTTGAAGGTGCTGATGGCGGTATAGTCCATTTTCTTGCGCGGATCTTTCGACGGCGTGGAGGCGACGGTAAATTGCTCTTCTTTGGCGGTGGTGGTTTTTCCCAGCGGATAGCCATCGCTGTCATAGCGGTAGGTGGCGGTGGTCTCTTTGCCGCGGGCGCGAATAATAAAACCGTTATCATCCGTCTCCCAGCTCACCCCCGTGGCGGGCATCTCTGCCAGCTGACACTTGCCCTGCAGGCGCAGTCGCTTCTCGTGGGTGCGCCCATCGACGTAATAGTTGGCATCCAGCAGCAGCGTGGCGCCGGTATTGTTCTCCACATCTTCCAGGGTCAGCAGATCGAAACATCCCTCTTTTGACAGCTGAGCGCTCACCTTCTTGACCACCACATCGTGTTCATCCAATAGCGTCTGGCTAAAATCTTTCACCGGCCCGCGCAGCGGATCGAACTCAAACTCATTGGAAAAACTCGCCATCTCCGGGGTGAAGGCTTCCGGGGCGCTTTGGCGGTCGCACGCCGTCAGCAGCAGCGCTGCCGGGATCAGCCAATACAATCTTTTCACAGGCGATTCCTTTTGTGTACACCAGATCATATTAGCAAATACAATTGTTTACACCAGTTCTGCTATGCTTAATTCTGGATAACATCGATAAGGAGTGTAAGATGAAACTATCCCTCTGGACAGGCGCCGCACTACTGCTGTGCTCCACGACCGTGCTGGCAGCCCCCGACTCATGTGAACGGGTCAAAAGCGACATCCAGCAGAAGATCATCAACAATGGCGTACCGGAAACCGCCTTCAGCCTGGCCATTGTGCCAAACGATCAGGCAGACCAGCCCGGGGTTCAGGTGGTCGGTCATTGCGCCAATGACACCTTCAAAATCACCTATACGCGTAACAGCGACAGTCCCGCCGAAAACGACGCTCAGTAAGCCCACTTCGGTTTCAAATGAAAGATCTTATCCCTGCATTGACCAGGGATAAGATCTGCTGGCTACCCATAACGTATTATCGCTCACCCCTGCGTCTGTTAATGACGTGGCGGCCCTTCTCCGCACAGCATAACTATCATGGAGTGAGCAATGTCGAATCAGGAATCCCCCGGCGGCGTCTCCCGACGCGCGCTACTCAAATCCACAGCCCTCAGCTCTCTGGCGCTGGCCGCCGGCGGGCTTACCCTGCCCTTTACACTGCGCAGCGCCGCGGCAGCAGTACAACAGGCTACTGGCGACAACACCCGCATTGTCTGGGGCGCCTGTTCGGTCAACTGCGGTAGCCGCTGCGCCCTGCGGCTGCACGTGCGGGATGATGAAGTGGTTTACGTCGAAACGGATAATACCGGCGACGACCGCTACGGCGACCACCAGGTCCGCGCCTGCCTGCGCGGGCGCTCTATTCGTCGGCGCATCAATCATCCGGATCGCCTTAACTATCCCATGAAGCGCGTCGGCAAGCGCGGGGAAGGCAAATTTGAACGCATCAGCTGGCAGGAGGCGCTGGATATCCTCGCTGACCGTCTGAAAAGCACCGTTGCCCAGTATGGCAATGAAGCCGTGTACATTAACTACTCTTCGGGGATCGTCGGCGGCAACATCACCCGTTCGTCGCCTTCAGCGTCGCCGGTAGCGCGGCTGATGAACTGCTACGGCGGCTCGCTTAACCAGTACGGTACCTACAGCACCGCACAGATTGCCTGCGCGATGCCCTATACCTACGGCAGCAACGACGGCAACAGTACTTCGGATATTGAAAACAGCAAGCTGGTGGTGATGTTCGGCAATAACCCGGCGGAAACCCGGATGAGCGGCGGCGGCATTACCTGGTATCTGGAGCAGGCTCGCGAGCGCTCTAACGCGCGGATGATCGTTATCGACCCGCGCTACACCGATACCGCCGCCGGTCGGGAAGATGAGTGGATCCCTATTCGTCCCGGCACGGACGCCGCGCTGGTCGCCGGTATCGCCTGGGTGCTGATAAACGAGGATCTTGTCGACCAGCCATTCCTCGACAAATACTGCGTTGGCTACGATGAGAAAACGCTGCCGGTCGGGGCGCCGGCAAACGGCCACTACAAAGCGTATATTCTTGGCGAGGGTGACGACGGCGTCGCCAAAACACCGCAGTGGGCCTCGCGTATTACCGGCATCCCCGCCGATCGCATCATTAAGCTGGCGCGCGAAATCGGCATGAGTAAACCGGCTTATATTTGCCAGGGCTGGGGACCGCAGCGCCAGGCCAACGGCGAACTCTCCGCCCGCGCGATCGCCATGCTGCCGATCTTAACCGGCAACGTCGGCATCAACGGCGGCAACAGCGGCGCCCGCGAATCAACCTACACCATCACTATCGAACGTCTGCCGGTGCTGGAAAATCCGGTGAAGACCGCCATCTCCTGCTTCACCTGGACCGACGCCATCGCTCGAGGCCCGGAGATGACCGCCACCCGCGACGGCGTGCGCGGCAAAGAGAAGCTGGATGTGCCGATCAAGTTCCTGTGGAACTACGCGGGCAACACCATCATCAACCAGCACTCCGACATCAATAAGACCCACGAGATCCTGCAGGACGAAAGCAAGTGCGAGACCATTGTGGTTATCGACAACTTTATGACCTCGTCGGCGAAATACGCCGACCTGCTGCTACCCGATCTGATGACCGTTGAGCAGGAAGATATTATTCCCAACGACTACGCCGGCAATATGGGCTATCTCATTTTTATCCAGCCTGCTACCTCGGCGAAGTTCGAACGCAAACCGATTTACTGGATCTTAAGTGAAGTGGCGAAACGGCTCGGCGACGACGTGCATCAACGTTTTACCGAGCGGCGCACGTAGGCGCAGTGGCTGCAGCATCTGTATGCCAAAATGGTGGCGAAAGACCCGGCGCTACCTGGCTACGACGACCTGAAACAGATGGGCATCTACAAGCGTAAAGATCCGAACGGCCACTTCGTCGCCTATCGCGACTTCCGCCGCGATCCTGAAGCGCATCCGCTCAAAACCCCGTCCGGCAAAATTGAAATCTACTCCAGCCGTCTCGCCGAGATCGCCGCCCACTGGCAGCTGGAGAAAGACGAAGTTATCAGCCCGCTGCCGGTCTACGCCTCCACATTTGAAGGCTGGGACGATCCGCTGCGCAGTCAGTATCCGCTGCAGCTGTTTGGTTTCCACTATAAAGCGCGCACCCACTCCAGCTACGGCAACGTCGATGTATTACAAGCGGCCTGTCGCCAGGAGGTGTGGCTCAATCCGCTTGACGCGGAAAAACGCGGGATTAAAAACGGCGATATGGTGCGCGTCTTTAATCAGCGCGGCGAAGTCCGTCTTCCGGCGAAAGTGACGCCACGCATCATGCCGGGCGTGTCGGCGATGGGCCAGGGCGCCTGGCACGACGCGAATATGGCCGGAGACCGGATCGACCATGGCGCCTGCATGAATACGCTGACCACCCACCGCCCATCGCCGCTGGCGAAGGGGAATCCACAGCATACCAACCTGGTCGACATCGAAAAGGTTTAAGGAGTAAACCATGAGCACGCAATATGGATTCTTTATCGATTCCGCTCGCTGTACCGGGTGTAAAACCTGCGAACTGGCCTGTAAGGACTACAAGAATCTCACCCCGGAGGTCAGCTTCCGCCGCATCTATGA
>NZ_KV789913.1:13215-52964 GCF_001807705.1 Klebsiella sp. HMSC25G12
GTCAGCTTCCGCCGCATCTATGAGTATGCCGGCGGCGACTGGCAGGAGGACAACGGCGTCTGGCAGCAGAATGTGTTCGCCTACTACCTCTCCATCGCCTGTAACCACTGCGAAGATCCGGCCTGCACCAAGGTCTGCCCAAGTGGGGCGATGCACAAGCGCGACGATGGTTTTGTGGTGGTCAACGAAGCGGTGTGCATTGGCTGCCGCTACTGCCATATGGCCTGCCCGTACGGCGCCCCGCAGTACAACGCCGACAAAGGCCACATGACCAAGTGCGACGGCTGTCACGAGCGCGTCGCCGAGGGGAAAAAACCGATCTGTGTCGAGTCCTGCCCGCTGCGGGCGCTCGATTTCGGGCCGATTGCCGAGCTGCGCGCCAAGCACGGCCAGCTGGCCGCAGTGGCCCCGCTGCCCTCGGCGCACTTTACCAGGCCGAGTATCGTGATCAAACCTAACGCCAATGCCCGTCCGTGTGGCGATACCACCGGTTATCTGGCAAATCCAAAGGAGGTGTGAGATGGGAAGCGGATGGCATGAATGGCCGCTGGTGCTGTTTACGGTACTGGGGCAATGCGTGGTCGGCGCGACCCTCGTCAGCGGGCTGGGCTGGCTATCGCTGACAAACCAGCGCGAAGCGCAGCAACGGCTGGTGCGCAGCATGTTTTTTATCTGGCTGCTGATGGGCATTGGTTTTCTGGCTTCGGTGATGCATCTCGGTTCGCCGCTGCGCGCGTTTAACTCGCTGAACCGCGTCGGCGCCTCGGCGCTGAGCAATGAAATCGCCAGCGGCGCCTTGTTCTTCGCCGTGGGAGGATTCTGGTGGCTGCTGGCGGTACTGGGCAAAATGCCGGCGGCGCTGGGTAAAGTCTGGCTGGTGATCGCCATGCTGTTGGGGCTGCTGTTTGTTCTGGCGATGACCCGGGTTTACCAAATCGATACCGTGCCAACATGGTACAATGGCTACACTACCAGCGCGTTCTTCCTGACGATGCTCCTCAGCGGGCCGCTGTTCGCCGCCCTGCTGCTGCGGCTGGCGAAAGTCAACTTTAACGGCTGGTTTTTTGCCGGACTCAGCGTGGCCGCGCTGGCGATCGGCGCCGTCGTTATCATCATGCAAAGCGCCGGACTCAGTACCATTCACAGTTCAGTCCAGCAGGCAGCCACCCTGCTGCCAGATTACGGCAAACTCCAGGCGTTACGCCTGATACTGCTGGCTCTCGGTCTTGGCTGCTGGCTGTGTCCGCTGATCCGCCGCCAACCGCCGCGCGCTACGGGGCTGCTGATCGGCCTGCTGTTGGTCTTGATCGCGGAATGTATTGGTCGCGGCCTGTTTTATGGTCTGCATATGACCGTCGGTATGGCGGTTGCCGGTTAATGAGACGGCGCGCTGGCGCGCGCCGCAGAAAGGAATAAGTAATGATGCCGATCCCAAACCGCGACGCTGTCGCGTTAAGCGCCCGCACCCTGGGCGCGCTGTTCTCTTATGCGCCGAATAGCGCGCACATTGCGCCGCTGGTCGCCGCCTTCCAGGACGGCAGCTGGCAGCAACAGTGGCCCTTCCCGGTAACCGCCCCACTGGCGTCAGCCTTTGCCGCGTCGACGGAAGAGTCATTACCGGAAGCCTGGCAACGCCTGTTTATCGGCCCGTGGGCCCTGCCGGCGCCGCCATGGGGATCCGTCTGGCTGGATAAAGAGTCAGTGCTGTTTGGCGATTCCACGCTGGCCCTGCGCGAGTGGATGCGCACGAACGGCATCGCACTGGACGCCGAGCGTAACGAACCGGAAGATCATTTCGGCACCCTGCTGCTGCTGGCGGCATGGCTGTGCGAGACGGAGCAGGATGCGTTGTTTGCCCAGCTGCTGGCCTGGCACCTGCTGCCGTGGTCCGGGCGCTTCCTGAGCGTCTTTGTCGACCATGCCGCCCACCCCTTCTACCAGGCGCTGGGTCAGCTGGCGCAGGCAACGCTGGCGCAGTGGCAGGAGAATCTGCCGATCGCCGTGGCGGAAAAAGCGCTCTATCGTTACCCCTTCACCGCGCCGGTATCCGGCGCGGTTTTATTTCGTCGCTTCCCAGCCCCTCACCCGCACTTATCGCTTTTGCATCTAAGGTTATTCCCTATCACAATAAGGCCATGTTTTCCGAACCTCGCCGTAACTGATGCACCGTCTTCATCCCTATCCTGATGTGCAGGTGATGTTTCGCCGCCTGCTGATCGCCACGCTGATTGGCCTTCTCGCCGCCCTGGCGGTGGCGCTGTTTCGCCATGCGATGGTGGTGCTGGAAACGCTGTTTCTTGGCAATGACAGCGGGAGCCTGGTCAACGCGGCGCAGTCGCTGCCGGCGTGGCGGCGGCTGATTACCCCGGCGCTGGGCGGCCTGGCGGCAGGGACACTTCTCTGGCTGTGGCAGCGACGCAGCATCGCGCGCCCGCATGCCGCCACCGATTATATGGAAGCCCTGGAGACCGGCGACGGTTGCTTCGATACGCCGGCAAGCCTGGTGAAATCGCTGGCGTCATTGCTGGTCGTGGTCACCGGCAGCGCGATTGG
This sequence comes from Klebsiella sp. HMSC25G12, assembly GCF_001807705.1. Taxonomy (NCBI): domain Bacteria; kingdom Pseudomonadati; phylum Pseudomonadota; class Gammaproteobacteria; order Enterobacterales; family Enterobacteriaceae; genus Klebsiella; species Klebsiella sp. HMSC25G12. Next base: position 15,769 of record NZ_KV789913.1, read on the forward strand.
CCGGGAAGGCGCCATGATCCTGCTGGCCGCGCTGGCGGCGTCGCTGTTCGCCCGCCGCTTCACGCCGCAGACTGAATGGAAGCTGTGGGTCGCCTGCGGCGCCGCTGCCGGGATGGCCAGCGCCTATCATGCCCCACTGGCCGGCAGCCTGTTTATTGCTGAAATTCTCTTTGGCACGCTGATGCTGGCCTCGCTTGGGCCGGTCGTTATCTCGGCGGTGATCGCCCTGCTGTTGACGCAGTTTCTCAACGGCGGCGCCGCGCCGCTGTACCACGTCGTCCTGCAGCAGAACCTCAGCGCGCTGCACTATGGTTTAATGCTGGCGACTGGCCTGCTGGCCGGGCTGTGCGGCCCGCTGTTTATCTGGCTGATGGACTACAGCCACCGCGGGTTCGTCAAACTGAAACTGACGCCGCCGTGGCAGCTGGCGCTGGGGGGGCTGATTGTCGGCGGCTTATCGCTCATCACCCCGGCGGTGTGGGGCAACGGCTACAGCGTGGTGCAAAGCTATTTGCAGATGCCGCCGTCCGGCGTACTGCTGGCCGGCGTTTTCCTGTGCAAACTGCTGGCGGTGCTGGCCAGCAGCGGCTCCGGCGCGCCGGGCGGGGTCTTTACCCCCACGCTGTTTGTCGGCCTGGCGATGGGCATGCTGTTTGCCAGCGTCAGCGGGCTATGGCTACCGGGGAATGAAGAGATGGCTATGATGATCGGTCTGACCGGCATGGCGGCGTTTCTGGCTGCCACCACCCATGCGCCAATCATGTCGACCCTGATGATTTGTGAGATGACCGGGCAGTATGCGCTGCTGCCCGGCCTGCTGATCACCTGCGTGGTGGCGTCGGTGCTGTCGCGGACGTTACGCCGGGATTCGATCTATCGCCATCACGTTGCCGAGCATGTCTAAGTCGACGTAGCGGCTCAGCTCACGCTGTTCGGCGCGCGGCAGGTACGGCAGCTCGCCAATCAGCGGCGCCGGCAGCTTCTTACTGAGGACATCGATGATTTCAGCGTAGTGCGCGAGACCGGGGTTGATGCGGTTGGCCACCCAGCCGATCAGCGGCAGCCCGTCATTGGCGATCGCCTGGGCCGTCAGCAGCGCATGGTTGATACACCCCTCCTGGATCCCCACCACCATCAGCACCGGGAGCTGCTCCTGTACCACCCATTCGGAGAGCGGTCGCAGGTCGTTCATCAGGCTGCGCCAGCCGCCGGTGCCTTCAACCACCACGTGATCGACCTGACCGGCCAGTCGCTGCAAACCATCCGACAGCAAACCGTAGTTGATCGGGCAGCTGTGCGCCACGCTGCTTTCGTCTTCACTTAACGCTATGGGATTGACAGCCTCATACGGCAACGCCAGCGTGGAGACGCTCTGCAGCACCAGCGCGTCTTTGTTACGCAAACCGTCTGGCGTCTCTTTGCTGCCCTTCGCCACAGGCTTGTACCCGGCCACGCTTTTGCCTCTGGCAGCAAGTGCCTGCAACAGCGCACGGGAAACCACTGTCTTCCCGACAGAGGTGTCTGTACCTGTAATAAAGAAACGCTTAAACATCACTAACCCCACAGTTTTGTCGATGAAATATACGGGAGAGAAATAATCAACAGTGGGCAAAGTCTACGTGATGCCGCCAGAGGTCGGCTTGAGATAGCGCAATTTTTGGTGTGACTATGAAAAAATGTTAACCCTGTAACAGTCGTATGAGTAAGGATCCGTTATAGAGCGCATCCTTGACCAGCGCCGCACCAGCCATCGTGCCACGATTAGAAAACTGGGTGCTTTCAACCGCGATATGCTGGCTGTAGGCCGGGAGCGATTGTTGCCGAATGCAGCTGGAAATTGCCGGAAAAAGGATATCTGCCGCCAGATTAAACGGCGAGCCAATCAGAATTTTCTGCGGGTTAAACAGATTGACCATGATCGCCAGAATCCGCCCGACGTGGTTACCCACGCCGCTGATAATGTCTCTGGCCAGCAGATCGCCCTGCAGCGCGGCCTGGCACAGCCACTCCACGCTCAGCGGACGCTGGTGCAGCAGCGAGCTCATCGACTGGGCCATGCGCATCTGCGCCAGCTCCAGCACGCTCTCTACGCTGGCAATGGTTTCCAGACAGCCATGGTTGCCGCAGTAGCAGCGCTTGCCGTAGGGATCGACCTGAGTATGGCCGATCTCCACCAGGCTGCTGCTGCCAGCATGCAGCAGGCGTCCGTCGGTGATAACCCCGGCGCCGACGTTATGATCGATGACCACCTGAATGACATCCCGGGCGCCGCGCGAGGCGCCGAACAACGATTCCGCCATAGTCCAGGCGCTGATGTCATGCTGAATGTAGACCGGCACCCCGGTATGGTTGGCCAGCACATCGCCCAGCGGCACATCTTTGACATCCTCATAAAACGGCATGCGATGAATAATGCCATTTTCGGTATCAATAATACCCGGCATCGTCATGGCGATGGAGGTGAGCCGTTCCAGCTTCTTCTGGTGGCGAATAAAGAACCGATCGATATGATCAATAATACGGGTCAGAAACGGCGTGCTGTCGGTGAGGGCCAGCTCCAGCTGATCCTCCACCACCAGCTGACTGCTTAAATCACGCAGCGAAAGGTGGATTTCGCCGCGGCTGATGCGCACCGCAAGATAGTGCCAGGCCTCGGTTTCTACCATCAACCCCACCGCCGGGCGGCCACGGCTGCCGGGCTCCTGGATCTCCGTCTCCTGCACCAGATGCGCTTCCAGCATCTCGCGGACAATCTTGGTGATGCTGGCGGGAGCCAGTTGCGCAAATCGGGAGAGGTCGATACGCGATACCGGGCCGAGCTGATCAATCAGGCGATACACGGCGCCCGCATTGGTCTGCTTAATTTGATCGATATGGCCTGGTTGACTATCCGCTACCACCATTGACTCCCTTTATTTTCGCGCTTCGAAATAAACTTTCGGCTATGGTGAAGCACTTCGATGGTGAACGTCAAATTTTTACTTAGCCTTGTGATTTACCGCACATTTCCAGCCCCTTTTCGCCTCAATTGTGCTCGGTTTTCCAGGCCAGCAGCGACTCGCGAAAGCGTTTTGCCAGCGCTCCCTGTTCATGATGTTTCGACCACACCAGCCACATCTCCGACACCGCATCCTGTTCGTCGATCGGCAGCCAGCGCATTTCACTGAGCTGTACGCGCTGAAAGGAGGCAGGCAGGATAGACACCCCCAGTCCGGCGGCCACCAGACCAATAATGGTCATCGCCTCCCCCACCTCCTGGGCAATCACCGGCGTATGACCGTAACGACGCAGCAAGCCGAGGATATCGTCATACAGGCCGGTACCCACGTGCGGGTCGAAAAAGACGAAGGGTTCGCGCGCCAGCGCCGCCAGGCTGACCGAGGGCTGGCGGGCCAGCGGATGGTCGGCCGGGACCATCGCCAGCAACGGCTCGCGCAGCACCCGCTCCCACGCCAGGGTGTCCGGCAGTTGGGTATTGCGCAGGAGCCCCAGATCGAGAGCCCCCTCGCTCAGTGGCACAATCTGTTCGCGGGTGTTGGTCTCGCGGGTCAAAATATGCACATCCGGGTAGCGCTGACGAAACATCGACAACGTATCGGATACCGCCTTGATAAAGGGGGCCGAGGAGGTAAAGCCGATACGCAGTTCGCCGGTTTCACCGTGATGCAGACGCGCAGCGCGGGCGGCCGCGTCATCCACCTGGGCAAGAATTTGTCGGCTATCGGCGAGAAACTGCTTTCCGGCCGCCGTCAGACTGACGCTGCGATTGGTGCGCGCAAACAGGCGGGCACCGGTCTGCTGCTCGAGGATCTGAATTTGCTGGCTTAACGGCGGTTGAGAAATATTCAGTCGCGCTGCGGCCCGGCCAAAATGTAATTCCTCGGCGACGGCGACAAAATAGCGCAGATGACGCAACTCGATATTCATATTTAAAACGTCTTATTTGAGATTATTAATATATTAGACAGAATATTTACATTTTCATACCCTAAAAATGTGAGCTGAATGGTCACAACATTCTGTTGGTAAGCAGCAACTTCTACGCAAGGAATTCTCTGTGAGTCGTACAACAACCGTTGACACCGTGCCGGCGGGCGAGGTCAGCGTCGCTGGTGCATCCCGCCCGGATCAGTTTATTAAGCGCGGCACCCCGCAATTTATGCGCGTCACCCTCGCGCTGTTCTCCGCCGGTTTGGCCACCTTTGCTCTGCTCTACTGCGTGCAACCGATCCTGCCGGTGCTGTCGAACGAGTTCGGCGTCTCCCCGGCCAGCAGCAGTATTTCACTCTCCATTTCCACGGCGATGCTTGCGGTGGGCCTGTTGTTTACCGGCCCGCTGTCCGACGCCATCGGGCGCAAGCCGGTGATGGTCACCGCCCTTCTGCTGGCCGCCTGCTGCTCGCTGCTGTCGACCATGATGACCAGCTGGCACGGCATCCTCATTATGCGTGCCCTGATCGGCCTGTCGCTGAGCGGCGTGGCGGCGGTCGGCATGACCTACCTGAGTGAGGAGATCCACCCCAGTTTCGTCGCCTTTTCGATGGGGTTATATATCAGCGGCAACTCCATCGGCGGCATGAGCGGCCGCTTGCTGACCGGGGTCTTTACCGATTTCTTCGGCTGGCGCGTGGCGCTGGCGGTGATCAGTGGCTTCGCGCTGGCCGCGGCCATCATGTTCTGGCGCATTCTGCCCGAGTCGCGCCATTTCCGCTCGACCTCGCTGCGACCGAAAAACTTGCTGATCAACTTCCGTCTGCACTGGCGCGACCGCGGTCTGCCGCTGCTGTTCGTCGAAGGTTTTCTGCTGATGGGCGCTTTTGTCACCCTGTTTAACTATATTGGCTACCGGCTGATGATGTCGCCATGGTCGCTAAGCCAGGCGGTGGTAGGCCTGCTGTCGGTAGCTTATCTCACCGGGACCTGGAGTTCACCGAAGGCAGGGGCCATGACCGTACGCTTTGGCCGCGGACCGGTGATGCTCGGCTTTACCGCTGTCATGCTCTGCGGCCTGCTGCTGACGCTCTTTTCTTCCCTGTGGCTTATTTTCATCGGCATGCTGCTGTTTTCCGCTGGCTTCTTCGCCGCGCATTCCGTCGCCAGCAGCTGGATTGGCCCACGCGCCCGCCGCGCCCGCGGTCAGGCGTCATCGCTGTATCTGTTCAGCTATTATTTGGGTTCAAGTCTTGCCGGGACGTTAGGCGGGGTATTCTGGCATCACTACGGCTGGAACGGCGTCGGTGGGTTTATCGCGCTGCTGCTCCTTGCCGCGCTGTTGACCGGCACCTGCTTACATCAACGACTGAAATAGTCGCGTGTGACGTGGCCTGCGGGCCACGTTTCACCACATGCCCATAATGGAAGACAAGCCCATCAACTCTCTGACGGCATCAACGGACAGCAGTGCAATAAACAGCCAGGTGAACGGATTCATAAACCACCCCCGAACCTCCAAACCTGTGTAATCGATCACAGTTTAGTACCGATATGTTACCGTTTTCTGTCACACCGATCACAGAGGTGAGCTTATTCTCCCGCCATGTGTCTTTCCCTTCCCCTGTGCGCAACGCTCGACCCGCCGGGCGTATCAGGATAGTGTAGAAGGATACCGATAACCTGTTCATTCACCTGTCACGGACCGAACGCCACTATGACTGAAAATACGCCTTATCAGCAGCTTACTCGTACCTTTCAGCGCCTGTCGCGCTTTTCGCATCTCTCCGCCATCGCTGGCTGGGATATGTTTGCGATGATGCCCCCAGGTGGCAGCGCCGCCCGGAGCGAAGCGCTGGCGGAGCTCGGCGTGCTGCAGCATCAGATCCTGACCGATAAAAAAGTGGGCCAATGGCTGCAGGAGGCCCGCCAGCAGGACCTCAACGACGTCGAGCAGGCCAATCTGCGGGAGATGCAGCGTCAGTACGATCAGGCCGCGCTGTTACCGGAGAGCCTGGTGGAGGCAAAATCCCTTGCTGGCAGCCGCTGTGAGCATGCCTGGCGCAGCCAGCGTCCCGCTAACGACTGGGCTGGCTTTGCCGACAATCTTCGCGAGGTGGTCAAGCTGAGCCGTCAGGAAGCGCAGATCCGCGCCGATGCCAGAGGCGGCTCACGCTACGACGCGCTGCTCGATATTTTCGAACCAGATATGACCAGCGCCCGGCTGGATAGCCTGTTTGCCGACCTCAAGTCCTGGCTGCCTTCCCTGCTGCGGCAAGCGGTCGCTAAGCAAGCGACGCAGACATTACTCGCCCCGCAGGGGCCTTTCCCGATTGCCGCTCAGCGCGAGCTGGGCCTGCAGGCCATGCGTATCCTCGGCTTTGACTTCGACGGCGGGCGCCTCGACATCAGCGCTCACCCGTTCTGCGGCGGCGTCCCCCAGGATGTGCGCATCACCACCCGCTACAACGAAAACGACCTGCTCAGCGCCCTGTTCGGCGTGATCCACGAAACCGGCCACGCCCGCTATGAACAGAATCTGCCTCGCCCGTGGGTCGACCAGCCGGTAGGACTCGCTCGCTCCACCGCTATCCACGAGTCGCAGAGCCTGTTTTTTGAAATGCAGCTGGGACGTAGCGAGCCTTTCCTCAACCGCCTGTTACCGGCGGTGCGTGAGCGTTTTGGCGATCAACCAGCCTTTAGCAGCGACAACTTTGTCGCCTGGAATCAGCGGGTGAAACCGGGCTTTATTCGCGTCGATGCCGATGAGGTCAGCTACCCGGCGCATGTGATCCTGCGTTATGAAATTGAACGCGCGCTGATTGACGGCGAGATTGAAGTAGATGATATCCCGGCGCTGTGGGACGAGAAGATGCAGCACTGGCTGGGGCTGTCGACCACCGGCAACTACCGGGACGGCTGCATGCAGGATATTCACTGGACCGACGGCGGATTCGGCTATTTCCCTTCCTATACGCTGGGTGCGATGTATGCCGCCCAGCTGATGGCCGCCGCCCGGCGCGCGCTGCCGACGTTAGACCGCGATATTGCGGAGGGCGATTTCAGCGCCCTGTTCGACTGGCTGCGGCAGAATATCTGGCAGCATGGCAGCCGCTTCTCCACCTCGCAGCTGATCCAGCAGGCCACCGGCGAGGATCTCAACAGCCGCTACTTCCGCGAACACCTTACCGCCCGCTATCTGTGATCGTACGCGCCGGGTTGCCCGGCGCGTCCTTCCACTCCCCACGGCCAGGCGTGTTGTACATTCGGTTACACGCCGATACCAAACACTCACGGAAAGCTCGAAAAGACAAGCATATAGTGATTTCACCGGCCCCGCAGTGGGGTTGAAATTAAGAAAACTTTTCGAGGATATCAGAATGAAAAAAGTATTAGCTCTGGTCGTTGCCGCTGCTATGGGTCTCTCTTCTGCCGCTTTCGCTGCTGACGCAGTAAGCACCACTCAGGCACCGGCTGCTACCCACAGCACTGCTGCCAAGACCACCCATCACAAAAAACACCACAAAGCCGCGGCAAAACCAGCTGCAGAGCAGAAAGCTCAGGCTGCCAAAAAACACAAAAAAGCAGAAGCTAAACCAGCCGCTGCCCAGAAAGCCCAGGCCGCTAAAAAACACAAAAAAGTAGAAGCTAAACCCGCTGCTCCGCAGAAAGCTCAGGCGGCTAAAAAGCACCACAAAGCTGCGGCTAAACCGGTAGCACAGAAAGCGCAGGCTGCAAAAAAACACCACAAAACCACTAAACACCAGGCCGCTAAACCTGCTGCACAGCCGGCAGCATAATTCCTCCCGGTGAACTAACCTTCTTAATAATCGGCGCTGTTTCAGCGCCGTTTTTTCTGGAGAGCACTATGCTGCGGCGCTATCGTTTCGAGCTCATCCTGATCCTGTTAATCATTTGCGCAGTGGTTGCTACCCGCTTTTTCCTCTATTAATCATTTCCGCCACGCTCTCATTTACTGCTTCTGCTGGCTTTGCAGAATAATAAATACCGTACGGCGATCGCTGACGACACCTTCCCGCGTCTCATTACCCTGAAATTCCTGCGGCACAAAAAATGCCCGGCGCCCGAAGACGCCAGACACTGTAGTCATAAACTAGCGCGCGCCGGCCACCTCGTTGTGACCAGACGCTTCACAGTACGCGCACCGCTTCCATCACCAGATAACCGGTCGCGCCCCAGATAGCAACTGAGACCAGGGAAACATAAACCAGTGCGCGAATACCTTTTTTAGACATATACCCTCCCAACGTCGGGGAAATAGAATTCAGGCTATCATCGCCGGTATTACCTCTCTATTTACTCAACGGCGGAGTGACGGTAACAACGTTTTCGGTGAGAAAATGTTTCGCATTGAAAATAATTACGAGAGGCGTAAAGAAGTGCGAATTCTGGTGAAGTTTTGGCGGGCAAGCACATTATTTTTCAGCGAATCGCTGGCAAACCAGGAATAATCTTAATATCCGGTTGGTGAATTATTCGCCGGGTTCAGTACGTTCTGATACACGAATTTTGTTGCGTCGGACGTCGCTTTCTGCGGAAATAGCAACAGCGTTCAGCTGGTATTAACCGCTTGAAATCAGACGGTTTTGCCAGCGGCAGCGTCAGCCCGTCTCGCCTGATGGCAACGGTTTGGCCTGCTTAGAATTATTGTTTACTTTCAAAAACTTAAATCTCCTGCTACTGTCAATAGACATCATAGCCTCCCCAGAGAGTGATATGCGTAGAGACGTTCTGTTATTGCTGTGTTCATTTTATCTGTTACCTCTGGGCGCACATGCCGATGATAGCGGACTGAGCGCCAAAGATATTAAGACGCTGTTTTTCGGCCATGATGACCGAAAAGCGGTGAGCCACCCCGAGGAAAGCCCGTGGGATGCGATCGGCCAACTGGAAACCGCCAGCGGCAATCTGTGCACAGCGACGCTTATCTCCCCTCACCTGGCGCTGACCGCTGGCCACTGTCTGTTGACGCCTCCGCGCGGCAAACCGGACAAAGCGGTTGCTCTGCGCTTTATTTCGCGCAAGGGCGGCTGGGTATATGAAATTCACGGCATTGAAGGGCGAGTGGATCCGGCCTTAGGTAAGCGCCTGAAGGCCGATGGCGATGGCTGGATCGTGCCCTCCGCCGCGGCGCCGTCAGATTTTGGCCTGATCGTACTGCGCTATGCTCCCTCGGGCATCACGCCGATCCCACTCTTCCCGGGTAGCAAGGCCGATCTCACCGCTGCGCTGAAGGCAGCGGACCGTAAAGTGACCCAATCGGGATATCCGGAGGATCATCTGGATAATCTGTACAGCCATCAGGATTGCATCGTGACCGGCTGGGCGCAAAACAGCGTGCTGTCGCATCAGTGCGATACGCTGCCAGGTGACAGCGGGTCGCCGCTGCTGTTGAAAACGGAGGACGGCTGGCAAGTGATCGCCGTGCAAAGCTCCGCTCCCGGTCCGCAGGATCGCTGGCGGGCTGACAACCGCGCCATTTCGGTTACCGGCTTTCGCGATAAGCTGGAAGCACTGGCCGGAGAGTAATCACCCCTGCGACTGACGCCGCTGCAGCAGATCGGCGATCGGCATCGGTTTACTGAAATAGTACCCCTGAAGCCGGTCGCAGCCGGCCCGCCGCAGCAGCGTCAGCTGCTGCGGATCCTCAACCCCCTCCGCCACGACCGTCATCCCCAGCGCGCGGGCAATGCGCACCGTCCCGCGCACCATCTCCGCCGCCTGTTCATCGCTGTCCACCCGCCCGGCGAGAGATTTGTCGATCTTCAGGCTATCAAAGCGAAAGCGGCGTAAATAGCCAATACTTGAGTAGCCAGTGCCAAAATCGTCCAGCGCCACGGCAATACCCTGGGCCTTCAGATTCTCCACCACCGCCTGCGAACGTTCCGGATTTTCCAGCACATAGCTCTCCGTCACCTCCACCTGCAGGCGCGACGGCGGAAAGCGGCAGGCCGCGACGGTCTTCATCACCCGGTTTTCAAAAGCCGGGTCGCGAAATTGCGCTGGCGAGATGTTCACCGACAAAAGGAGATCGTCAACCGGCTGCAGGTCGCTGCAGGCGCGTTGCAGAACGAACTGCCCGAGGGCATCAATCAGGCCGCTGCTCTCGGCGATGGCAATAAACGCATCCGGCGCCAGCGCCCCCTGCGGGCGTCGCGGCCAGCGCAGTAGCGCCTCCACGCCGGTCATCGCCAGGGTATCGGCATCGACCACCGGCTGATACCAGACCTCAAATTCATCCTGCTCCAGCCCCTGGCGGATGCCGTTCTCAATCATCAGTTGATGACGCCGCACAGCATCCAGCGCATCGTCATACCAGGCCGTCCGCCCCTTCCCGCTCTTCTTGGCATGGTACATGGCGATGTCGGCCCGGCGAAACAGCTCGGTACTGGAACATTCCGCCGGGGCGCCGCTGGCGATGCCAATGCTGGCGCCGATATAAATTTTGCGTTTGCTGAGCGTCACTGGCGCTTTCAGCAGCTCCAGCGCTGCCCAGGCGAACGCCGCCGCCCGGTCAATCGCCTTTGCGCCGCTCACCGCCATGGCGAACTCATCCCCGCCCATCCGCGCCAGCATGGCCCCCGTCGGTACCCGCGTCTGTAGGGCGCTGGCGATATGGCGGATCAGGGCGTCGCCGACATCATGACCATAGTTATCATTGACGTCCTTAAAACCATCCAGATCGATAAACACCACGCACTGAATATCGTGTTTCCCCGTCTCGCATACCTGGCTTAACCGCAGCAGAAGCGCTCGCCGGTTAGGCAGACGGCTCAGCCAGTCAATCATGGCTATCTCCCGCGCCTGACGCTCCCCGCGCGCCAGCTTATACATGCCCAAACTGCTAAAAAGGATAAACAGCAGGATCAGGCTGGCCGCCACCCCGGCGATCAGTCCCATGCTGCCTGACGAGGCCTGCGCCGCTTCAGCGCCAGGCAGGCGCGGCTGCCAGGCCAGGTATCCCAGCACCTCACCCGCCTGCGTTCGCAGCGGAATACGGTAGGCGCCAGGACCCTCGGCGAGATGCAGATGACGAATCTGAAAGGTGTCACCCAGGCGCTCCAGCAGTTGGGGGTTGATATGCCGGGTTATCACCAGATAGCGCCGCGTCGCATCAAATACCTGAAGCCGACCTGTCGTTGGGCGTATCAGGCCGATGCCGACAAAGGCGATCCCGGCCTCCGTGCGCGTGATACCGGCAAAGGCGTTTTTTCCCTCACGCAATGCCTGTGCATGAGAGCGGATCAGACTGGTCAGCCCAGCCCCAAGAAATGAGAGGTCAGTCCGGGGCAGCACCTGGCTCTGAAAGGCGCCCCACAGGATACGATAATGTTCATCGAGGACAAAGGTGCCATCGTACAGGTTATTGATTTTGAAGCCTGATCCCCAGGAATCGTAAAGCCATTTCTGATCGAGTGACGGGGCGTAGGTCTGCGTTACCGCGTCATCCCAGATGGCATTGTCCAGCACCAGCGACAGCACCCGATTGACCGAGGTCTGTACCGCCCCTTCCACCGACAGCACCGAACGCTGCTGATCGATTTCATTAGATTTGCTGGCAATCAGGTGTTGTGAGAGATACAGCAGAGAAATGACCGACGCGGTGAGTCCAAGGCCGGCGAGGAATATCATTATTGACAACGTCCTGGCGGAAGGAATTTTCCGCCAGCCGAAAGCAGTGAACATGCGCAGTCCTCATCGTCACCAGGCACACTATCAGCGAGGGGCTGATCTTGAGTTAAGCATACTACAGAGGACCTGTTTTGCCGCCTGGCTTTGCAGGCGGCGAGACGTCAGGCGAGTTTAATTAACACCATGCCGGCCACCAGCAGGATGAGCCCCGCCCAGCCTTTGTTATTCAGGCGCTGACCAAACAGCACCCAGCCGGCGGCGATGGTAGCCGCGATACCGAAGCCGCCCCACAGCGCATAGGCGACCGAGAGATCGATCCCTTTAACCGCCTGCGACAGGGCGCTGAACGCGCCCAGCACCGCCGCCAGGGACAGGATGCCGTAGACCTTGCGGCGGAAGCCATCGGAAAACTTCAAAAAGACGTTGGCAATGATTTCAAGCACGATGGCGACGGCCAGCCACGCGGCGTGGATCCACTCAAACTGCTGCATGGGCCACCTCCTGCTTTGACGACGCTTTTTTCTGGGTGCCGGACTTAATTAAGACGATCCCCACCACCAGGGTGGTCAGGCCGGCGATCTTCAGCGGCGACAGGCTTTCATCAAACAACAGCACGCTAAACACGGTAATCAGCAAAATGCCGATCCCTTCCCATAGCGCGTAGGCCACACCCAGGGCAATTTTTTTAACCGCAAAGGCAAGAAAAATATATGACAGAGCAATCATGGCCAGCATTAAAATAAAACCGGTATGACCACCGCTCACGCTCGCCCATTTCATCGACAAGGTGCCGGTAATTTCAGCAACAATAGCTAAAGCTAATAAAATCCAATAAAACATGATCCCTTCTCCTGCTTGAGAATATAATCCATTACCGTTTACGCGAGGCGTAAACAGGAAAATTTCTGACGTAGATTTCGCTGTGCGCTTGGCGCCAGCTCAGGCAGAGAGAAGGTGACTATAGCGCCGAATGCCAGTGCTGCTCGCCGGCAAAACGGGAAAAAGAGAGAGAGACTGCGGGGTGGTTTAAAATATACATCCTGAACTGATTGTCCATAAAATTACAATTATCCGCGGTGTTGCTTCTCGTCCGTTGCGGATGAAAATTGTCCTCAGTAGTTATACACAGATAAATTTGTAGCATAGTGCTACATTTAATTCAAAGAATTTGCAATTCTTTACGCCGCCGTTTTGCTTCAATGCGTTTTTTCTGCAAAAAAACGTCATTATGCTAATGTAACGCAACCTGTTAATAGGCAAGGAAGATTGAGGTCGGGACCTATGGCTAAACCCATTATTACACTTAACGGATTAAAGATGGTCATCATGCTGGGCATGCTGGTGATCATCCTTACCGGCATTCGCTTTGCGGCGGACATTATTGTCCCCTTTATTCTCGCCCTCTTTCTGGCGGTGATCATTAATCCGTTGGTACAACTGCTGGTCCGCTGCCGGGTCCCGCGCGTGCTGGCGATCTCGATGCTGATTGGCCTCATCGTCATGCTGGCCATTGTGCTGCTGGCCTCGCTGGGGACCTCGCTTAACGAGCTGGCGCGCACCTTACCGCAATATCGCAACTATCTCTACGAGCCGATGCAAACCATCGCCCCCTGGCTGCAGCGCATGGGGTTCACCGTCTCGGTGGTGGAGCTGAATAAATACATCGACCCTAACGCGGTGATGACGCTGGTCACCAGCCTGCTCACTCAGCTGTCGAACGCGATGTCCTCGATTTTTCTGCTGCTGCTGACGGTGGTATTTATGCTGCTGGAGGTCCCCCAGCTTCCCGCCAAGCTGCAACAGCTGATGTCCCGTCCGGTTGAAGGGATGGGCGCCATTCAGCGGGCCATCGACAGCGTGTCGCATTATCTGGTGCTGAAAACCGCGATTAGCCTGGTGACCGGCCTGGTGGTCTGGGGCATGCTAGTGCTGCTGGACGTGCGCTTCGCCTTCATGTGGGGACTGCTGGCCTTCGCGCTCAACTATATTCCCAATATTGGCTCCGTGCTGGCGGCCATCCCGCCGATCCTGCAGGTACTGGTGTTTGGCGGGCTGTACGAGGCGCTGGTGGTCCTGGCCGGCTACCTGATCGTCAACCTGGTGTTCGGCAACATTCTGGAGCCACGGGTGATGGGACGTGGCCTGGGGCTCTCCACGCTGGTAGTGTTTCTGTCCTTGATCTTCTGGGGCTGGCTATTGGGCCCGGTCGGCATGCTGCTGTCGGTGCCACTGACGATTATCGCCAAAATTGCCCTCGAGCAGACCAGCGGCGGTCAGAGTATTGCTTTCTTATTAAGTGATGTCAGCAAAGAATAACCCCTTCTCACGGCCGACCGAGTGCCGGCCGGCTTCCTCACCTGCGCTCTTCTCTTAGACCACTACGCCTTTCGTATTATTGATCCCTATCACAAACGGTAAGACCCAATCGTTACTCTAAAGCTAACAATTAGCCGCCGTGCTTAATTGATGCGCAGCGCCGCACATCGCACACTAACTTCCACCAGGACAAACAAAACGATTTGTCGAATCAGGAGGTTAACAATGAATGCTGAACAAACGACGGCGCGGGTCTGGAACCGTCGCCGGACGGAAAAACAGCGGCGGCTGGCCGAAGCGAAGATCGCCGGCAAAGTCATCCCCACTGACCAGCTGGTCAGCGTACTGGAAAATCTGCTCGCCCCGGGCGATCGGGTGGTGCTGGAAGGCAACAACCAGAAACAGGCTGATTTCCTCTCCCGCATGCTCGCCGAGGTCAATCCGCAAAAAATTCACGACCTGCATATGATTATGCCCAGCGTCGGGCGCAGCGAGCATCTGGACCTGTTTGAAAAAGGCATTGCCCGTAAACTGGATTTCTCTTTCTCCGGCACCCAGAGCCTGCGCATTTCGCAGCTGCTGGAAGATGGCCTGCTCGAAATCGGCGCCATCCACACCTATATCGAACTCTACTCCCGCCTGTACGTTGATCTGTCGCCAAACGTCGCGCTGATCGCGGGCTATAAAGCCGACCGCAAAGGCAACCTGTACACCGGGCCAAGTACTGAAGATACCCCGGCGCTGGTCGAAGCCGCCGCCTTCCACGATGGCATTGTGATAGCCCAGGTCAACGAACTGGTGGACGACGAATGCGATCTGCCGCGCGTCGATATTCCCGGCTCGTGGATTGATTACGTGGTGGTCGCCGACAAACCGTTCTTCATTGAACCGCTGTTCACCCGCGACCCGCGCCTGATTAAGCAAGAACACATTCTGATGGCGATGATGGCGATCAAAGGCATCTACGCGGAGCATCAGGTGCAGTCGCTTAACCACGGTATCGGCTTTAATACCGCTGCTATTGAACTGCTGCTGCCCACCTACGGCGAACAGCTCGGCCTGAAAGGCAAAATCTGTAAACACTGGACGCTGAATCCGCATCCGACCTTAATCCCGGCCATCGAGAGCGGCTGGGTGGAGAGCGTGCACTGTTTCGGCGGCGAACTGGGGATGGAAGAGTACATCCGCGCCCGCCCGGATATCTTCTTTACCGGCCCGGATGGCTCAATGCGCTCTAACCGCGCCTTCTGCCAGCTGGCAGGTCAGTACGCGGTAGATATGTTTATCGGTTCGACCCTGCAGGTTGATGGCCTGGCTAACTCCTCCACCGTCACCCGCGGCCGCCTATCCGGCTTCGGCGGCGCGCCGAACATGGGCCACGACCCGCACGGTCGCCGCCACGCCACCCCGGCCTGGCTCAATATGATCACTGAACCAGACCCGATGCAGCGTGGGAAAAAACTGGTGGTGCAGATGGTCGAAACCTTCCAGGCCGGCGTGAAACCGACCTTCGTTGAAACCCTCGACGCGGTTGAGGTGGCGAAAACCTCCGGCATGCCGCTGGCGCCGGTGATGATTTATGGCGATGACGTGACTCACGTGCTGACCGAAGAAGGTATCGCTTACCTGTACCGCGCGGAGAGCCTTGAAGAGCGCCGGGCGATGGTCGCCGCGGTGGCCGGGATCACCGATATTGGCCTCGGGGTGGACGCCAAACGCGTCGCCGCCCTGCGCCAGAGCGGCAAAGTGGTGTACCCGGAAGATATCGGCATTCGCCGTAGCGATGCCACCCGCTCGCTACTTGCGGCCGGCAGCGTCGCCGACCTGGTGGAGTGGTCCGACGGACTGTACAACCCACCGGCAAAATTCCGGAGCTGGTAATGAAAAATCTCTCCCCCCTGCACGCAGAAAGCCGCGTCAGCTGGCTGGCGCATACCGCCAGCGCGTGTCTGATTGACGAAGCCCGTCTGAGTCCGAAACCGGGCCTGGTCGATAGTCGCGGCAACGGCGCGCATCAGGATCTCAATCTGGACCTGATGGAACGCTCCGCCCGCAGCCTGCAGCCGACCTTTCACGCGCTGGCGCAGCAAAGCTGGCAGCGTCCGGCGGATATCGCCCTGCGCGAAACCGTCGGCCGCCTCGGTCGCGAAGGTGAAGCGCAGATGATGATGGCGACAGGTGGAGTTAACACCCACCGCGGCGCCATTTGGGCGCTGGGCCTGCTGGTCAGCGCGGTGGCGATGTTGGGTGGAGAGGGTCAATCACAGGCGATCGCCGCCGCCGCCGCCGCCCTTGCCCGCCTGCCGGACGGTTTCGCGCCGAAAAGCTTTAGTAAGGGTCTGCGCGCCAGCCGCCGCTGGCAGGTGCCGGGCGCACGCGAGGAAGCGCAGCGCGGATTTCCGCATGTTACCACCCTGGCGCTGCCGCAACTGCGGCAGAGCCGGGCGCGAGGCGCCAGCGAGCCGCAGGCGCGCCTTGATGCGCTGATGGCCATCATGACCTCGCTGAGCGATACCTGCGTGCTGTCGCGCGCCGGCATGAACGGCCTGCACGCTATGCAGCAAGGCGCTCGCGAGGTTCTGGCGGCGGGCGGTTGCGCCAGCGTCGCCGGTCGCGCCGCGCTGGCGCGCCTTGATGGGCAGATGCTGGCGCACAACGCCTCGCCGGGTGGCGCGGCCGATCTCCTTGCCGCCACCCTGTTTCTCGACCGGGTTGCCGGCTAACGCATTCAGAGGATGTTATGGAACAGATTACATTGTCATTTCCTGCCAACCGCGCCCTCAGCGGCAAAGCATTGGCAGGGGTCGTAGGTTCAGGCGATATGGAAGTGCTTTATACCGCCGCACAGAGCGCCACGCTCAACGTACAGATCACTACCTCCGTGGATAACAGCCAGGCGCGCTGGCAGGCGCTGTTCGACAGGCTGAACCTGATCAACGGTCTGCCCGCCGGGCAGTTGATTATCCACGACTTCGGCGCCACGCCGGGCGTCGCCCGTATTCGTATTGAACAAGTCTTTGAGGAGGCCGCTCATGCGTAACGATCGCAGCTTTATCGAACTGCGCGCTCGCGAACGCGCCCACGCCCTGCTGGACGACGGCAGCTACCGCGAACTGCTGGATCCGTTTGAAGGCATTATGTCGCCGTGGCTCGGCGCGCAGGGCATCGTCCCGCAGTCCGACGACGGTATGGTGGTCGCCAAAGGCACGATCAACGGCCAACCTGCGGTGGTGATTGCCATCGAAGGCACCTTCCAGGGCGGCAGTATGGGCGAAGTCTCCGGCGCCAAAATGGCCGCCGCGCTGGAGCTGGCGGCGGAAGATAACCGCAACGGTATCCCGACCCAGGCGGTGCTGTGCCTCGAAACCGGCGGCGTACGTCTGCAGGAGGCCAACCTCGGTCTGGCCGCCATCGCCGATATTCATGCCGCGATTGTCGACCTGCGCCGCTACACCCCGGTGGTCGGCATTATTACCGGTACCGTCGGCTGCTTCGGCGGCATGTCCATCGCCGCGGCGCTGTGCAGCTACCTTATCGTCACCCGTGAAGCCCGTCTCGGCCTCAACGGCCCGCAGGTTATCGAGCAGGAAGCCGGCATTGAAGAGTACGACTCCCGCAACCGTCCGTTTATCTGGAGCATGACCGGGGGTGAAATTCGCGCCGCCAGCGGGCTGGTCGACGCGCTGGTTAACGATGGCGTTAATGCCGTTAAAACCGCAATGAATGAGGCGATCGCCAAAGGCGTACCGGCCCAGCACCGTAGCGACAACTATGACGATTATCTGCGTCGCTTGAGCCAGTTCGATACCCGCCAGCAGGCGGATACCGCGCAGATTAAACAGCTTTTTGCCCGGGAGGATAAATAATGAATCAGTTCCCAAACCGCGCCGCGCTGTGGCTGAATAAACTGGCGCCCGATGCGCCGCTGATGAGTGGTCTGTGCCCTTCGGTGCAGGTCGCAGATGGCCAGATTGATGGTGAAAGCGTCCGCTTTATCGCCGTGGTGCCTGACGCCAACAACCACTACCCGCGCGCCGCCGGCGGCGAAGTCGGCTTGCTGGAAGGCTGGACGCTGGCGAAAGTGGTCAATGAAACCATCGCCGCTGACGCCGACCAGCCTGTGAAACGGCCGATCGTCGCGGTAATTGATGTCCCGAGCCAGGCCTATGGCCGCCGCGAAGAAGCTTTCGGCATCCATCAGGCGCTGGCCGGGGCGGCAGGCGCCTACGCCAAAGCCCGTCTTGCCGGCCACCCGGTGATTGGCCTGATTGTCGGAAAAGCGATGTCCGGGGCGTTTCTGGCCCACGGCTATCAGGCCAACCGCCTGATCGCCTTTAACGATAGCGGTGTGCTGGTCCACGCGATGGGTAAAGAATCGGCAGCGCGCATTACGCTGCGTACCGTGGAGGCGCTGGAGAAACTGGCGGCGACAATCCCGCCGATGGCCTACGACGTCAGCAACTATGCGACGCTCGGCCTGCTCTCCGCCCTTCTGGATATTAATAATCCGGATGCGCCAGACGAAGGCGATCTGTCGCTGGTCAGCCGTACCCTGCGCGACGCCATCGCTGACGCGCGCAAAGATACCTCACTGAAGTGCCGCCTGGGCGCGGAAAACCGCCGCAGCTCACAACTGGTTCGCGATCGCATGCGCGCCAGCTGGTAAGACGTTCGTACGTAAGTAGTAGAAGAAAACCTGCCGGAAGCTGTCCCCCGGAGCGCGGAATACACGCTCCGGGAAGGGACGGTTTTTAGAAAAAATAACAATCGCGCCAGTACTCTATTTTATTTACAGGTGATTTATGACTTATGTGATTATTCATGCTCTTGCCCCGATTTTCGTCATTATGCTGCTGGGCTTCTGGGCTGGTAAGGCCGGGATGGTAGATAATAAAAATGTCTCCCTGCTCAATATCTTTGTAATGGATTTTGCCTTACCCGCCACGCTGTTTAGCGCCACGGTACAAACGCCGTGGGCCGGTATCGTCGCCCAGTCGCCGCTGGTGCTGGTGCTGACCGGCGCGATGTGGATCACCTATGCCGCGATCTACTTCCTCGCCACCAGCGTGTTCAAACGCACGCCGCAGGATGCCGCGGTGCTGACCCTCACCGTCGCCCTGCCAAACTATGCCGCGTTGGGTCTGCCGATCCTCGGCAGCGTGCTGGGTGAAGGCGCGTCAACCTCGCTGTCGGTGGCGGTCTCTATCGCCTGCGGCTCGGTACTGATGACCCCGTTCTGCCTGCTGATTCTGGAACGTGAAAAAGCCCGCGCCGCAGGTGAAAACAGCGGTTCTACGCTGGCGATGCTGCCGGTGCTGATGTGGCGCTCGGTGAAAAAACCGATCGTCTGGGGCCCGCTGCTTGGGGTGGTGCTTTCCGCTATCGGCATCAAAATGCCGGAAATGCTGCTGGCCTCCATCAAACCGCTGGGCCTGGCCGCCACCGCCGCCGCGCTGTTCCTCACCGGGGTGATCCTGTCGGCACGTAAACTGCAGCTCAATGCGCTGATCGCCACTTCCACCATCGTGAAACTGCTGGTGCAGCCGTTTATTGCCTGGGGTCTGGTGATGCTGCTGGGTCTGCACGGCTCTATCGCCATTACCGCGATCCTGATGATTGCCCTGGCCGCCGGCTTCTTCGGCGTGGTCTTCGGCAACCGCTTCGGCGTCCAGTCTCCTGATGCTGAAGCCGTGCTGCTGTTGAGCTCGGTTCTGTGTATCCTGTCGCTACCGCTGTTTATCTCTTTGACTTCAGGACTGTAAACCATGCCATCAACGCCGCGTCCCCACGATTTAGTTTGGTTAAACCACGCCAGCGCTCTGGAGGCTATTGCCGAGCCGTGGGTGGCTCAGCAGTGGCGAGCCGCGCTGCCGGTGGTGGTGAGGCGCGACGTTGACGGCCAGGCCCGCATCCCGGTTGGGGTGCGGGGCATGAAGCGCGAACAGCGCGCCGCCGGTTGGGTACAGGCGCACAATATCGTGCGCAGCGTCACCCCGGAGATGCTTGTCGAGCGCGAAGCATTACTCTGTTCGCCGTTTGTCTCGCAGCCGCCGGTTCAGGCGGCTATCGCCCTCACCTTACACCGCTGGCCCTGGGGCTGGGGCGTCACCGGCAGTACCGGCTACGCGCTGGCAACCGAAATCCCGGTGCTACATGCGGCAAGCGATCTGGATCTGCTGATCCGCGCGCCGCAGCCGCTGGACCGCGAGGCATTGCTGGAATGGCAGGCCCGGGTGGCCCTACTACCGTGCCGCGCCGATACCCAGGTAGAAACGCCCTACGGCGCCTTCGCCCTTAATGAGTGGCTGCGCGATGGCCGTGCGCTGCTGAAAACATCCCATGGCGCACGCTTAACCGCGACGCCGTGGCACAGGGAGGAATGATGAAGATTTTATTTACTTTTCCCGGTCAGGGCGGCCAGCGCCCCGGCATGCTGGCGGCCCTCCCCGATCGCGAGGCTATCTTCACCCAGGCGCGCGCCGTGCTGGGGGATGAAGTCGCTACTCTCGATAGCGCCGACGCGCTAAAACACACCCGTGCGGTACAACTCTGTCTGCTGATCGCCGGGGTCGCCTGGGCGCGCGAGCTACAGCGCCAGGGCGTGGATCCGCAGATGGTCAGCGGCCTCTCTATCGGCGCGTTTCCGGCAGCGGTGATTGCCGGCGCGCTCGATTTCGCCAGCGCGTTGCGCCTGGTGGCGCTGCGCGGCGATTTAATGGAGCAGGCTTATCCCGAAGGTTACGGGCTGACGGCGATTATGGGGCTGACCCGCCCGCGGGTTGAGGCGCTGATGCAGGGCCACGAGGTTTATCTCGCCAACCTCAACGCCGAAACGCAGATCGTGATCGCCGGGCGCGATGAGGCGATGGCCGAGGTGGCGCAGCTGGCGCTGCGGGCTGGCGCCAGTAAAGCCCAGCGGCTGGCGGTCAGCGTACCCTCGCACTGCGCACTGCTGGATAAACCCGCCGCAGCGCTGGCAAAAGCCTTTGCCGACGTCACCTTAACGCGCCCTCAGCGCGCCTATTTAAGCGGCTCGACGGCGCGCGTGCTGTGGGATCCGCAGCGGATCGCCGACGATCTGGCGATGAACATGGCGCGCACCGTGCACTGGCAGGAGGCGATGATCGCCGCCGATGAACGCGACGCCAGGCTGGCAATCGAGATGCCGCCCGGCGGGGTGCTCACCTGCCTGACCCGCCAGGCGGGCTGGCGCGGCGAGACCATTTCGCTGGAGCGCAGCGGCGTAGATGTCGCCCGCCATCTGGCGCAGCGGCTTAGCGATTAATACTGCGGGCGTACATCCGCCCTTCCGCCGCCAGCGCCAGCAGGTCGGCATCGCGCTCGCGATGGTGCGAATAGACGATAGAGATCAGCTGGCGCATCTGATAGGGTTCCGCCAGCTTTAACAGCTGCACATCGTTTTCATAGACTTTCTTCATGCGTCCCGGCAGCAACGCGAAGCCGACGCCTGCCTGCACCAGACTTATCATCGAAAAGATATCATTCACCCGGGTCACAATTTCCGGCTCAAAACCGGCCACCTGAAAGGCCTCCTGAAACCCGGCATAAGTCGCAAACCCTTCCGCCAGCGAAACAAACTTACGATCGGCATAATCGCGCAGGTCAGCGAGCTGAGTGGTATTCAGCTGTTCCGTCGCCGGCGCGGCGAGGAAGATATCATCTTCAAACAGCGGCACCACGTCGAAGGCCGAATGATTGTACTCGCCTTCATTGGTGGCGATTAAGATAGCATCCAGCGCATCGTCCTCCAGCATATCCAGCAGCATCTGGTTAGAGCCCATGGTCAGATCCAGCTCCAGCTCCGGGCGACGCAGCTTCATCCCCATAATGATGCGCGGAACGGTTTCCAGGGTCAGCGAATAGAGGGTACCGATGCGCAACCGTCCCTGACCGACGCCGGCGACTTTACGCGTCGCCTCAAGCCCACGGCTCATCAGACTCATCACATCCTGGCAGTATTCCAGCAGCGTCCACGCCGCCTGCAGCGGCAGCAGGTTGCGCCCTTTGTGGACAAACAGCGGGCAGCCGACCCCCTCTTCGAGCGTATGCAGCGCGCGGTGCACGCTAACGCTGCTGAGCTTCATGGCTTCGGCGGTTCTGGCGATATTGCCCTTCGCCATAAACATCATAAAGACCGACAGCTTGCGGAAGGTGATCTCCTGGTTAATATCCTCTTGCATGGCCCTTCCACACTCCTGGTTTAATTTTCTTTTACAAATTCAAGCCAGTATAACAATAACCACGAAAACTATTTTGATTGCGACCACTATTGTCGACCGCTGCCACCAGCAACCAAAAAAATCACGTATCACCTTGTGAATTTTATCAGTTGTCCGCCGATCATCGGACCGCAATCGGCGTAATCACTTTCACGATACGCAGATATAGGCAAAAAAACGCGCGCTCTCGCCCGCACCAGCCTTAACACGGAGCAGGTGCCCAGTGCCTGTAAAACACGACAGCCGGTCGCTTATCGGGCCCATACCAGCTGTACGTACGCAAAACCATCAGAAATCCGGTGATAATGAGATCGGCTTCGCCGACAATTGCGTGGCCAACATCGGCATTACTGGCAAGGAGATATCAATAGAGACTAAGGTGAAGACTATCAGGCCGCTCAAAATCAAGTTAAAGATAATCTTTTAATAAGGTTGACCTTAATTTTCGTCCCGGACAGGCGGTTATGTAAATAACGAAAATAATGAGGTTGAGCCTCTCCCGGAAACGACTGCTTCAGACATTGTACAGTACCATCAAAAACGGGGATGTGGATTGGATATGAATGTTGTATGATGCCGGCAAGGATAGCCACTTAAACATTGAGGGATTAATGATGGCAGTTTACAAGCTTAGTACACGAATAAGATCTAATGTTCCAACAGATTCTTTGCTTTATGACCTGTGTATTTATCGCATGGACTCTCGCAGGAATAAATATTGCCTGATAGATGTAAAGCAACAGCCATTTTCTGGAACTTATGAAACACAAACTCACATGACAGGAAATGTAGATGAGTCACTCTCGACAATTTATATTATGGAAATGAATCTTTACCGCAAAACCATGTTGCATACGGTCTGTGTGACCCCCGTTCCATTCACTAAAATGTACACACTTGAAGCCTTTGCATCAGGCAACGCCTGGTCTTCGGTAAAGCGAGAGAACCTCTGTTATTTTGAGACAAAAGGGACAATGAAGCCTGCAAGCGAGGGTGGGGAAACAAAGGAGATAAGAATTACTATTCCTGAACGTCCATTTATTGCGCGAGAGTATCCCATAGGTTCACCGCAAGATCCGTTTAAAAAAAAGAAGATAGAATCAGAAATTCAGGACAGATTCTATAATCTCTCATATCCTTCTCAGTCCGGAGCGAGCGTGTGCGGCCCTGCTGCATTCTTTTACTGTCTGCAACAAGACCGTCCTGATGTATATGCCCAGGCCGCCAGGGAACTGTGGCGATATGGAAAAACTAAAATAGGCGCACTGACAATCTCACCAGGAGAGGGATGTAGACATCCAACGGGTATGTTTTTTACCAGTGATGGGCAGCCAAGAATATTAGGACTAGACTGGATAACGCTTGCTGGCCTGAGGGATTCAGAGAATGCAGCGCTGAGCTTCGATGCTCTCGATTCTCCAGTGGCAGGTATCACCATGTGGCCCACACTAGCGGAATGGTTTGAAAAAGCAGGTTATGAAATGGTCTTTAGTAATGTAGGAATCACTCAAGCTGGTGTCCAAGGAATCCGAGATTTAAATAGGTATGTAGCGCAAGGCTTTAAAGTCGTCACATTAATAAATGACGGACTGCTCGAAGGCAGTACAAATAACACAACGTTACCTACACACTGGGTTGTATGGGATAGTTCTGTAACACAAGACGATAATGGATATGTTAATTTAAAATTATTTTCTTGGGGCCGTTCAACTTACTGGATAAAAAAGGGAAAAGATGTGCGTTTTTTTCTCAACAGATTCTTTGGGGGAATGGTTTTCAAGCCATTGAAGTGATTATGAAAAAATTGAGCGTTGTATGTATTACCTCTTTATTGTCAGCTTGTGTTTTACATGCTGACGTTACTCCATATGGTAGCTCACTTGCTGATGCAGCAGTTGGAAAAGCTTATTCCAGCGAAATAATAATAAAGGGAGGCGCCGTATCAGCTTTAGATGAAAATGGGAAGGAAAGATTTGTAGGTGAAATAACCCCATCCGACACCGGATTAACTTTGAGTTATTGTAATGATTCTCCTGCGCATAATTGTGTCAGGGTGCAGGGAGTACCCGTAAAACATGGGATCGTCACCATACGAATATCTGGCGGACTGTTTGGTACAAATGTCGCGACAGGCGGAGAATTTGATAAAACCTATACGATTAGGATTAAGAATTCAGAAGATTCTTCTTAAGATATTTTATGAGGTGCTGTTGCCATCATGCATCAAAATACCTTGCCCCCAGGTAATTAACAAAATAACCAGGAAGTTCAATAATTATCGAAATCCAAACTGATGCCAGTCGCAAAGGGAAGACCATGGTCTTCCCTTTTGTTCACTGTCGAGTTTGCTTTTACAGCGCCATATCGTGCTGCGGCGAGGCCTCGCGCGGCGTCTCTGCCGGCTTGGCGGTCGCGGTAGGCGCAGCCGCTGGCATCTGGATCACCGGCGGCTTAGTCAGCTGCAGCGCCGCGGCGGTGTCATCCCATACCTGCTGGGTCAGCGCCACGTTACCGTTCAGCTTCTGACCGTAGCTCGGCACGATAGCGTGAATACGGCTCTGCCACTCCGGCGAGTTAAACTGCTGCGGGAACATCTGCTTGAGTACGTTCAGGGTGATCGGCGCGGCGGTGGAAGCCCCCGGCGACGCCCCGAGCAGCGCAGAAATCGTTTTCTGCTGATCGACCACCACTTCGGTACCCAGCTTCAGAACGCCGCCCTTCTCCGCGTCTTTCTTGATGATCTGCACGCGCTGACCGGCCTGGATCAATTTCCAGTCTTCTTTACGCGCGTCCGGGTAGTACTCTTTCAGCGCAGCAAAACGGTCATCATCACTGAGCATCACCTGGCTGACGAGATATTTCACCAGATCGAAGTTGTCGAGACCGACGTGGGTCATCGGCAGCACGTTATCGGTGGTGGTGGTGCTGAGCAGGTCAAAGAACGAACCATTTTTCAGGAACTTGGTCGAGAAGGTGGCGAATGGCCCGAACAGCACCACGCGCTTCCCGTCGAGATAACGAGCGTCAAGATGCGGCACCGACATCGGCGGCGCGCCGACCGAAGCCTGACCGTAGACTTTCTCCAGATGCTGCGCGGTGACCGCCGGGTTCTCGGTCATCAGGAACGAGCCGCCCACCGGGAAACCGGCATAGTTATCCGCTTCCGGAATGCCGGTTTTCTGCAGCAGCTTCAGCGCGCCGCCGCCGGCGCCGATAAAGACGTATTTGGCGTCAATAGTCTGCGCTTCCCCGCTCTGCACGTTCTTAATCGTCACGTGCCAGGAGTTGTCAGCATTGCGTTTGAAATCGGTCACCTCGGAGGAGGTTTGCAGGGTGAAGTGGTTATTTTTCTTCAGGCTGCCGATCAGCTGGCGGGTAATTTCGCCGTAGTTGACATCGGTACCCACCGGCGTCCAGGTGGCGGCCACTTTCTGCTGCGGATCGCGACCTTCCATCACCAGCGGCGCCCACTGTTTAATTTGCGCGTGATCGGTGGAGAATTTCATCCCCTGGAATAAGGTAGTCTGCTGCAGCGCGTTATAACGTTTTTGCAGGTAATCCACATTATCGCCCCACACGAAACTCATATGCGGTGTGGAGTTAATAAAGGAGTGCGGGTCGTGCAAAATACCGCGTTTCACCTGTGCCGACCAGAACTGACGGGAAATCATAAACTGTTCGTTAATATCCAGCGCTTTGCTGACGTCAATCGACCCGTCCGCTCGTTCCGGGGTATAGTTCAGCTCCATATTCGCTGAGTGGCCGGTACCGGCGTTATTCCAGCCGTTGGAAGATTCCAGGGCTACGCCGTCCAGTTTCTCCACCATGGTCAGGTTCCAGTCCGGCTGCAGCGCCTGCAGCCAGGTGCCGAGCGAGGCGCTCATGATCCCGCCGCCAATCAGCAGGAAGTCGGTCTTTTTAGAGGTATCCGCTTCAGCATGCGTCGCCGCGCTGACGAACATCGCTAATGCGGTAAAGGAAATAATCGTTTTTTTCATTGCAGGCATAATAGAATTATCACGTAGCACACGGTAATAAGAGGCAGCATATTAACGCACTTTTACTTTATTTTAAAATATCATTTACACTCTGGCACTTTTAATCAAATAATTATTTAACTTAAAAAAGTAAAGCGAGACATCAAAATGATACCTGGTGAAAAATAAGATCGAAAATTCAGCCTGATTGCTGAGAAAAATAAAAAAAGAGAGTTTTTTTTAGTTAATAAAGTCCAGGCGCGTACGCCAATCGCGCGCGCCTGGCAGAGGGGTTAATGGGCGGGAGTGGCCGTGCTGCTGCGCTGTGCTTCGCGCAGGGCGAGACGCAGGTGATTATGATGTTGCGTCAGCAGCTCGCGCGCGTGCCAGGCATCCAGCCCGCTGAGCAGCATCAGGATCGCGGTGCGGCAGTGCTGATGGCAGCTGGCCAGTGCCGCTTTTGCTTCACTGCGCGTGCAGTCGGTGGCCGCCATGACAATCGCTATCTGCCGCTCCGCCCAGTGCGAATTGTCAGCCTGCACGTCCACCCGCAGATTGCTGTACACCCGACCGTCACGGATGGCGAGCCCGGTCGTCAGCATGTTGACGATCTGCCGCTGGGCCAGTTGAGCCTTCGGATTGGCTAAGCCTGCCACCGCTTCCGGCCCGGTCTGTGGGGCAATAATGATATCCGCCAGCTGCGCCGCCTCGCTGGCCGCCTGCTGAGTGACGACAGCGATAGGGGCCCCAAGCGACCAGGCGTGGCGCATCGCGCCCCACACCCATGGCGTCTTGCCGCTGACGGTCAACGCCAGCAGCATATCGTGGTTGGAAAAGTCCAGCGACTGCAGTTCAAAGGCGCCCAGGTCATAATTATTTGCTGCGGTTTCCCGCTCGGCCATCGCCGCCGTCTGCCCACCGGCAATCAGTCCCACCAGCGCGTGTTTGCCTTCCGGCGAATAGTCGCTGACCGCCTCGATGGCCGTCCGGCCTGACGCTCCAGCGCCGATAATGACCAGGCGCCCTCCCCGGCCCATCGTCGCGGTGGTGACATCAATCAGCCGGGCGATGTCCGGCAGGCAGACGCCGACCGCCTCCGATATCTGCTTATCATCCTGATGCAGCATCGCCAGCATGTCTGCCGTGGCGAGACGATCGATGTGAGTGGTATCCGGGTGACGGCGGGCCTGCATTGCAGCGGTTAGCGAACTGTTCATAACAACCTCCATTTACAACAGAAAAAGCGCATCTCGGCGTAATCAGCGGCCTGATGCATATCCTTATATTCATCAGGTCTATTTAACCTCTGCCGCCACTATAAGTGGAATGTTCTGTGCTTTACCGCCGTCGGGGTCACAGTTTACCGTCCCCAACGCTCCTTTACGGGCGATTGTCGGTTATATGAGCAATGCTGTCTTACGTCTCATCTTCGCCGCTCGCCGGCATGGCCAGCCAGAAGGATTGTTGGCAGAGCATGTGAAACGGTTTACGTATCGGCTAAACCGCCTCGATTGGCTTTGATTACACGGCTTTATGAAAACCGTCCTATCGGCGATAATATGCCTTCACTGAATCTATCCGGGATCGTCATGAAGGCATCAGAGCAGCAGCCTCGCGTTCGCCAACGCGCCTTACCGTTAAAGCTGAGCACCGCCGTGTCCTTGATGATTGGCAGCGTCATCGGCGCCGTTCTCCTGCTGGTCTATGCCCTGTGGTATATGCAGATCAGCAATGCCACCCGCGACGGTCTGAAAGAGACCGCGCTGGCGGTGGCGCGCACCATGGCCGATATGCCGCAGGTGAAGCGCGGACTGGAGGCGCCCCCGCAGCAGCAGATCATTCAGCCGCTGGCGCAAGCCATCACCCGGCGCAACGACCTGCTGTACGCTATCGTCACCGATATGCACGGTATTCGCTATTCGCATCCGGATACCTCTATCATCGGTAAGCGGTTTATCGGCCGGGATATCCTGCCCACGCTGCAGGGAAAAGAGAACGTTGCCATTAACCACGGCGTACTGGCCCCGGCGCTGCGGGTATTCACCCCGGTGTTCAACGATCAGCGCCAGCAAATTGGCGTGGTGGTGGTCGGCATTTCGCTGAGTAAAGTGGACGAACAGATCGCCAACAGCCGCTGGGACGTACTGTTGACCATCCTGTTCAGCGCGCTGGTCTGCGCGCTGGGCACCTGGAGCCTGGTACGCGGTCTGAAGCGCATCCTGCTGGGGCTGGAGCCGCAGGAGATTTCCACCCAGTTTCAACAGCGTCAGGCCATGCTTCACGCCCTGAAGGAGGGCGTCGTTGCCGTCGATGCCCACGGCGAAGTCAATTTGATCAACCCGGCGGCGCAGGAGATCCTCTTTTCCGGCCCGGACAAAACCCTCGCCCACACGCCGCTACTGGCCGACCTGCAGACCGTCTTGCAGAGCGGCGAGCCGATGTACGACCGCGAACTGGGATGCAATGGCCTGTTGCTGATCGGCAATACGGTGCCCATTCGCAACCAGGAATCGGTGGTCGGCGCCATCTGTACCTTCCGCGATAAGACCGAGGTGAGCCAGCTGCTGCAGCGGCTGGATGGCATGATGAGCTATGTGGATGCCCTGCGCACCACCTCTCATGAATTTATGAATAAACTGCACGTGATCCTCGGCCTGCTGAATATGAAAAGCTATGGCAAACTCGAGGAATACGTGCTGCAGACCGCCCACCGCTATCAGGCGGACATCGGCGACATTCAGCACCGTATTAAATCCCCGGTGGTGGCGGGCTTCCTGATAAGTAAAATTCAGCGCGCCACCGAGTGCGGCTTTACGCTGACGCTGGCGGAAGAGAGCCTGGTGCCGGATTGCCCGAACGAGAAGCAGGTCACGGTACTGGTGACGGTGCTGGGCAATCTTATCGAGAACGCGCTGGACGCCATGAGCGGCCAGGCGGAGGGTGAGATCGGCCTGCTGCTGCACTACCAGGACGGCTGGCTAAGCGGTGAAGTGAGCGATGACGGACCGGGGATCCCGGAAAATAATATCGACGCTATCTTTAACAAAGGTTTCTCCACCAAAGGCGAGAATCGTGGCGTCGGGCTGTTTCTCGCCAACCAGCAGCTGCGCGAACTGGGCGGCACCCTCGCCGTCGAGTCGGAACCCGGCGTATTTACCCAATTTTTTGTTCATCTCCCCTGGGATAGTAAAAGGAAACGTGCGTGATAAATGTGTTGATTGTTGACGATGATGCGATGGTGGCCGAACTGAATCGCCTGTACGTGGCAAGAGTTCCCGGCTTTCGTTGCAGCGGGAGCGCTTCGACGCTCAGTCAGGCCCAGGAGATGATTAACGATAAGCAGCGGGAGATCGATCTGGTGCTGCTGGATGTCTACATGCAACAGGACAGCGGGCTGGATCTACTGCCGACCATCCGCGAGTCGGGGCGCGCTATCGATGTCATCATGATCACCTCGGCGGCAGACGCCGCCACGGTGCAGACCGCGATGCATTACGGGGTGGTTGATTACCTGATCAAACCTTTCCAGTTTCCGCGCTTTGAAGAGGCGCTCACCACCTGGCGGGAGAAGCGTAAACTGATGACCGGCCAGCCGTATTACGAACAGGCCGACGTCGACCGTCTGCTGCACGGCGGCGCGCCGGAGGCCAGCGACGCGCGCAAGCTGCCCAAGGGGCTAACCGCGCAAACGCTGCGTACGCTCTGCCAGTGGATTGACGCCCATCCGGACGTTGAATTCTCTACCGATGAGCTGGCGGCGGCCGTAAATATCTCCCGCGTCTCGTGCCGCAAATATCTGATTTGGCTGGCGCAGATCAATATCCTCTACACCACTATCCACTACGGCGCTACCGGGCGACCGGTCTATCGCTACCGCCTGGTCGCCGAACAGTACAGTTTGCTTAAGCAGTACAGTCAATAACCTGATAGCCGCTGTCCAGCGGCGAAAAACGCAGCCGCTGCGGCGATGAGAGAATGATGTCGCGATTTTTGGTGACGAAAATCGCGTCGATATCCTCACGCTGACGCAGCGCTGCG
Source organism: Klebsiella sp. HMSC25G12 (assembly GCF_001807705.1). NCBI lineage: Bacteria > Pseudomonadati > Pseudomonadota > Gammaproteobacteria > Enterobacterales > Enterobacteriaceae > Klebsiella > Klebsiella sp. HMSC25G12. The sequence goes on from NZ_KV789913.1 coordinate 45,923, forward strand.
CAGCCCTTCTCTACGCCGAGGCCGAACAGCAGCGTAGTCCAGATATCGCCGTCTAAAGAATCCGTGGAAATCACCGTCACGCTGTCGAGTTCGTTATCCAGCGGATAACCGCTGCGCGGGTCGAGAATATGGTGCCAGCGTTTGCCGTCCTGCTCAAAATAACGTTCATAGGTTCCGGAAGTGACCACCGACTGCCCGTTGATCGTCAGGGAGCCAATCAGCGCCTGCGCGTCGGCAAACGGTTTTTTCAGGCCAATGGTCCATTCGCCGAGGGTATGCACATTGCCGCCGAGATTGATCAGCGCCTTCGCCACCTGCTGCTGACGGAGATAATCGCGCACGCGGTCAGCGATATAGCCTTTGGCGATCGCCCCAAGATCCAACTCCATCCCCGGCTGCTGGAGAAACACACTACAGGTAGTCTCATCGAGGATCACCTCCTGTGGGCGGGTCAGCGCCAGTCGGGCTCTGATATCAGCCGCGTCAGGCACGCTGTGCCCGTGAAAGCCAATTCGCCACAGCTTCACCAGCGGGCCGATGGCAAGATTAAAGGCGCTGTCGCGCACCATGCTGGCGGCTTTGGCGCACTGAATCAGCTGAAAGACCGGGCGACTGACCGTGACCGGATGGCGTCCGGCGGCATGGTTGATATCCATCACCTGCGACTCGGCGCGGTTAACGGTAAGCAGATCTTCGTAGCGTTTAATTAACTGAAATACGCGGGAGGCCAGCGCCTCATCGTGGGAATAAAGTTTGAGCAGAATGGGGGACCCCATCAGGACGGCGGAGTAGCTATAGACACGGTTATCGGACATCGGGCTCTCCTTCAGAAGGGATAAGAACCTATCCCAGTAGGCGTAATTGGCGCAGCCAGTTTGAACACGGACAGCGCGCAGAAACCGGAGCGTACACGTAGTACGTGAGGATTTCGAGCGCTGCCCAGGTTCAACATGGCAAGCAAAATAGCCCTAATGAGATAGGCTCTAAGCTGGGCGGCGAAAGCGCCAGCCCGGCATCAGCAATTACCTGTTATCCTCTGGCACATTTCGCCGCCTGGTGGCCCGCGAGGGTACCGAAGATGATGATATCCGCGACCGCGTTACCGCCGATGCGGTTGCCGCCGTGGATCCCGCCCACCACTTCACCGGCGGCGTAGGCGCCGTGGATCGGCTGCTGGTCAACGTTCAGCACTTCGCCATCGGTGTTAATGGTCACGCCGCCCATGGTGTGGTGCACCCCGGGGGCGATGCGAATGGCATGGAACGGGCCTTCGTTAATCGGCGCGCGCAGCGCGGTGGTCCGGCCAAACTGTTCATCATGCTGTTTTTCCACTGCCCCGTTGTAACACTCGAGGGTGGCGAGGAAGGCATGGTAATCCATCCCCAGTTTCTCCGCCAGTTCACGCGGGGAGCTGGCGCTGGTGACGAAGCCTTTGGCGATGTACTCATCGGCAGCTTTGTTTTTCGCCCGCACATGCTCGTCAAAGACAATGTACGCATAGTGTTCCGGCAGGGCGATAATCGCCGCCGAGACTTTATCGCGGGTCTCCATTTCGTTAAAGAAGCGGTTCCCCTGCTGGTTAACAAGAATAGCGCCGCCGCCGCGAATCGATTCGGAAATCAGGTACGAAGTCTGCTGTTCGACGGTGGGGTGAATCTGAATTTCGCCCATATCCACGGTGCCAGCGCCGATGCGTTCCAGCAGCGCGATACCACTCCCGGTTGCCCCTTTGTGGTTGGTGGTGACGAAGCCTTCGAGGTCCGGACGATACTTCACCACCATCGCGCTGTTGGCGCTGAAGCCGCCGGTGGCCACTACGATGCTTTTGGTCTGTACTTCAATGACTTCTTTTTCGTCGTTGACCAGACGTACACCGCTCACCTCATCCCCGCTCATCAGGATCTCTTCCACCGAGGTATCCAGCAGGACGTCGATCCCGCGTTTGGTGATGTTGCGCACCAGGCCGCTAATCAGATAGCCGCCGACTGCTGACCCGTCGCGCGGACGGTGGGTACGGTCAATGCTCATCCCGCCGGTGGTGGTGATGTCGTTGAGCATAATGCCGCGGTCCGCCAGCCACTCAATGGCTTGCGGCGCATTCTCCACGAAGCGACGCAGCAGCTGCGGGTTGTTTTTATTGTGGCCGCCCTTCAGGGTTTCCTGATAGAACAACTCTTTACTGTCCTGAATACCTTTGACCCGCTGGAAGCGAGTTTCCGCGGCGTTCATCCCGGCGGAAGCCTTGATGGTGTTGCCGCCAATGGTCGGCATTTTTTCGACGATCAGGACGCTGGCGCCTTCGTCGTGAGCCTGAATGGCTGCCGCCAGGCCGGCGCCGCCGCTGCCGACCACCACCACGTCATAACTTTTCGGCGCGGCGTCATTGCCGCCCTCTTCCGCTGCCAGCGCTTTGCTGGATTTCAGCATCGCTTTAGCGACCGCTTTTTTCACCGCTTCGCTCTGGCTGGTAGCACCGGAAATGGCGTCCACGTGCGGGGTGTTGGCGGTCAGAATACGTTCGCGGATCTCTTCGAAGCTGGTGGTGAACTCGACGGTCTGCACCGGGCTCGCCGCCAGTTCAATATCGGCAATATGATCATTTTCGAGGCTAACGTTGATCACCAGTTCATTGGCGTCATCCTGAACGGTTTCAACAAACATCCCCGGCTTAAATTTAGCGTCGCCCATGCTCATGTCGCGGATCATCGCTTCCACCAGCGAGAAGCGCCACAGCGGTTCCGGAATATGCAGCGCCTCGCGCTGGGTGCTGTCGATAAACAGCTCCAGCTCTTCACCGGCGGCGATACGAGCCGCCCAGTCCGGATAGGCGATGCAGGCGCGGCCCACGGCGATCAGGTCATAACCGTGATCGAGGCCCAGCTCGGCATCAGCAACGTTAACCACCCCGCCGACGCCCATCACCGGCACCTGAGCCAGGGTTTCAGAGCGCATCGCGCAGTATTTCTCGATCAGCGGCGTCGGGTCGCTGGTATCGACGATAGAGGGACGCAGGGTCGCGCCCACCGAGAAGTGCAGATAATCGACACCGCGGGCAGCCAGCTTTTCCAGCAGATACATGGTGTCGTCGAAGCGGATCCCCGGGACCTCCATCTCTTCCGGCGAGAAGCGATAGCCGATGATAAAGGCATCGTCAGCGTACTGGCGGGCCATTTTGTGGGTGATGTCGAGGACCGCCAGCGGGAAACGGGCGCGATTGTCGCGGCTACCGCCCCACTCGTCGTCGCGCTGGTTGGAGTTCGGCGAATAGAACTGCTGGATAAGGTAGGTGTTGGCGCCGTGAATTTCGACGCCGTCGAAGCCGGCGAGAATGGCGCGACGGACGCCGTCGCCAAACTTGGCGATCATCCCTTCCACTTCTTCTCCGCTCAGCGCCCGCGGCATCGCGGCGCCCTCACGCGGCGCGGCAATAGCGCTTGGCGCCACCGGTTGGCGCCCCCCGATCAGCTGCGGGTCGACCATGCGTCCGCCGTGATAGATCTGCAGAATCGCTTTTGAACCTTGCGCTTTGATCGCCTCGGCGATTTTCGCCAGGCCGGCAATTTTTTCATCATTATCGATGCCGATCGCGCCCGGGAAGGCCAGGCCGTAGTCATCAATAAAGCAGCACTCGACAATAATGGTGCCGATGCTGCCGGCGCGAGCGCGATAGTACTCCACCAGCTCGCTGGTGACAGTCCCATCGAAATAACCGGTGCAGGTGGTCATCGGCGCCATGAGCAAACGGTTTTTCAGCTCCGTACCATTTGGTAAAGTAAATGGCTGCAGAATTCGTTCGTTACTGGTCATAAGTTACGCTCCAGATTTTAAAATATTAAAAACTCAGAATGGGGTGACGGAATCATTAATGGTTTTGGTTTTTTAATTCCTGTTGTCATGCCAATAATATAGCGTGTTTTTTAGTTACTAAATCAATTACGTTAGTTATAAAACTATTTAACCCCAACAATAACATCGCTACCTCTATTGTATTATTAAAATAATAAATAGCATTTACATAATACAAATGTACGATAACATTTTAGATACTTATGTTAACATTCAAAACGATCTAGAATTTCAATAAAAACATTTATTTTCATGTGGTTACGAAGATAATTGATAAATTCAGCATTAAATGTTCATTTTTATTTTAACATTTATCGATATTTTAGCCAAATTAACACCTCATCATATAGGGTTATACTGATAATAAAAAAATAGTGAAATCACCTGCTTTTCTTGATCTCGATCAATTGCAACGGCCATTGAAAGCGCAATATATAAATAACCAACAAATTTAATTTAACGCCCAGACAAACGCGTTAAATAAACGCCCTGACGATACTCAGAAACGAAAAATAAAAACTAAAGTAACTTTTGTAATTAAAGAAATCACTGAGCATGTCGCTGGCGTAAACGCTATTTTCAACAACTTGCAGATACTCATTATGAAAGAGAAAAAGACAACCATACCGCCTGCCGGTGCAGTCAATCCAACGACTGCGACTAAAAAACGTCTCCTGATGATGGCGCTGCCGATTATCGTTGCCGTACTGTTATTGTTCGTTCCGGTCCCGGACGGCCTGCCGCCGTACGCCTGGCACTACTTCGCCATCTTCGTCGGGGTGATCGTCGGGTTAATTTTTGAACCGCTGCCTGGCGCCGTTATCGGCATCACCGGCGTGGTGGTGATCGCCCTCTGTAGCCAGTGGCTGTTGTTCAGCCCGGAACAGATGGCCGCCCCGAGCTTCAAGCTGGCCGGCGCCTCCTTTAAATGGGCGGTGAGCGGCTTCGGCAACTCCACGGTCTGGCTTATCTTCGGCGCCTTTATGTTCGCCGCCGGCTACGATAAAACCCAGTTTGGCCGCCGCCTGGCGCTGATCCTGGTGAAATATCTTGGCCGTCGCAGCCTGACGCTGGGCTACGCCATCACCTTCGCTGACCTGTTGCTGGCGCCGTTTACGCCGTCTAACACCGCGCGCAGCGGCGGTACCATCTACCCGATTATTGCCAACCTGCCGCCGCTGTACGGTTCAAAACCAAACGACCCGAGCGCGCGTAAAATCGGTTCCTATCTGATGTGGGTGGCGATCACCGCCGCCTGTATCACCAGCTCGATGTTCCTGTCAGCGCTGGCACCGAACCTGCTGGCCCTGGCGCTGGTAAAAAGCATCGTCGGCATCAACATCTCGTGGGGGACCTGGTTCATAGCCTTCCTGCCGCTCGGTGTCCTGCTGATCCTGACTATGCCGCTGCTGGCTTACTGGTTCTATCCGCCGGAAGTGAAAATCAATAATGAAGTGCCGCTGTGGGCCGCGCGTGAGCTGGAAAAACTGGGCAAACTGTCGCGCAATGAAATTCTGCTGCTGGTGTTCGTCTGCTTCGCGCTGATGATGTGGATCTTCGCCGCCGACTGGATTGAACCGGCGCTGGCCGCCCTGCTGGTTATCGTCCTGATGCTGTGGACCGGCGTGCTCTCCTGGAGCGACATCACCAACAACAAAGCGGCGTGGAACACCTTTGTCTGGTTTGCCACCCTGGTGGCGCTGGCCGACGGCCTCTCCTCCACCGGTTTCATCGCCTGGCTGGGTAAAGAGGGCGGCGCGCTGATGGGCGGTATCTCCCCAGGCGTGGCGACCATCGTCCTGCTGCTGGCGTTCTACCTGCTGCACTACCTGTTTGCCAGCACCACCGCGCACACCACTGCCCTGCTGCCGGCCATGCTGACTATTGCGGCCACCATTCCGGGTATGAATATGGAAGTGTTCGTCCTGCTGATGGTCACCTCGCTGGGCGTGATGGGGATTATCACCCCGTACGGTACTGGCCCAAGCCCAATCTACTACGGCAGCGGCTACCTGCCGACCAAAGACTACTGGCGCCTCGGCACCATCTTTGGCGCCATCTTCCTGGCCGCCCTGCTGCTGATTGGCTATCCGTGGATGTCCATGATGTTCTGATTCATAACCGCCGGGACCACCCCGGCGGTTTTTATCTTTATGGAGTAAGTGACTATGTCGACTAAACCGTTTGTTTATCAGGATCCGTTCCCGCTGGCGCACGACGATACCGAATACTATCTGCTCAGCAAAGAGCACGTCTCTGTCGCCGAATTTGACGGCCAGCCGGTTCTGAAAGTAGAGCCGCAGGCGCTGACCCTGCTCGCCCAGCAGGCCTTCCACGACGCCGCCTTTATGCTGCGCGTCTCCCATCAGCAGCAGGTCGCCTCGATTCTGCTCGACCCGGAAGCCAGCGAAAACGACAAATACGTGGCGCTGCAGTTCCTGCGCAACTCCGAAATCGCCGCCAAAGGTATTCTGCCCACCTGTCAGGATACCGGCACCGCCATCATCATGGGTAAAAAAGGCCAGCGCGTCTGGACCGGCGGTGGCGATGAAGCCGCCCTGGCGCAGGGCGTTTACAACACCTATACCGAAGATAACCTGCGTTACTCACAGAACGCGCCGCTGGATATGTATAAAGAGGTCAACACCGGCACCAACCTGCCGGCGCAGATCGATCTCTACAGCGTCGACGGCGAAGAGTATAAGTTCCTGTGCATGGCGAAAGGCGGCGGTTCCGCCAATAAAACCTATCTCTATCAGGAAACCAAAGCGCTGATCACTCCGGCGAAGCTGAAAAACTATCTGGTCGAGAAGATGCGTACCCTCGGGACCGCCGCCTGCCCGCCATACCATATCGCGTTTGTGATCGGCGGTACCTCGGCAGAAGCGACGCTGAAGACCGTGAAGCTGGCCTCCACCCGCTACTACGACGGCCTGCCGACCGAAGGCAACGAGCACGGTCAGGCGTTTCGCGACGTCCAGCTGGAGCAGGAGCTGCTGCAGGAAGCGCAGAACCTCGGCCTCGGCGCGCAGTTTGGCGGGAAATACTTCGCTCACGATATCCGGGTGATCCGTCTGCCGCGCCACGGCGCCTCCTGCCCGATCGGCATGGGCGTCTCCTGCTCCGCCGACCGCAACATCAAAGCGAAAATCAACCGCGACGGTATCTGGATCGAGAAGCTGGAGAGCAATCCGGG